>CANRLZ010000053.1 GCA_947631595.1 uncultured Oscillospiraceae bacterium | reverse complement strand
ATCTTCTCGGCGTGGGCCTGCATCTGAAGCTCCACCAGCTTGGAGCGGAGCATCCGCATACAGGTGTCCCGGTTCTGGAACTGGCTGCGCTCCTGCTGGCTGCTGACCACGATGCCGGTGGGCTTGTGGATGAGCCGGACGGCGGAACTTGTCTTGTTCACGTGCTGGCCGCCGGCGCCGGAGGCGCGGTAGACCTGCATCTCGATATCCTCCGGGCGGATGTCCACCTCCACGTCGTCGGGGATCTCCGGCATGACCTCCAACGCGGCAAAGGAGGTCTGCCGCCGGGCGTTGGCGTCAAAGGGGCTGATGCGCACCAGGCGGTGGACGCCGTTCTCCCCCTTCAGATAGCCGTAGGCGTTCTCCCCGGAGATGACGATGGTGGCGGACTTCATCCCCGCCTCGTCCCCGTCCAGGTAGTCCACCACCTCGCAGGCGAAGCCGTGGCGCTCCGCCCAGCGGGTGTACATCCGGTAGAGCATCTGGCACCAGTCCTGGGCCTCGGTGCCCCCCGCCCCGGCGTGGAAGGTGAGGATGGCGTTGGAGTTGTCGTACTCCCCGGTGAGCAGGGTGGCCAGCCGCGCCTCCTCCATGTCCTCGGTGAGCTGTTGGAACCCCTGCTCCAACTCCGGGATGAGGCTGGCGTCCTCCTCCTCGTTGCCCATCTCGCAGAGGGTGAACAGGTCGGACCACTGCCCCTCCCGCTTGGCCTGGTGGTCGATCTTGTCCTGGAGGGTCTTGATGCGCTGCTGGGTCTTCTGGGCCTTTTCCAGGTTGTCCCAGAAGCCCTCCGCGGCGGACTGGGCCTGCAACAGGTCCAGCTCCCGGGCCGCCGCCTCCAGGTCCAGCGCCTCCTTCAACTCCGCCAGCTGGGGCTTGAGGTTGTTCAGCTTCACCTTGTACTCGTCAAATTCCAGCATAGTTTCACGCAACTCTCGTCAAGAATGTAATGTGGCTATTATACCCAAAAGCGGCTCGGTTGTAAAGGGTCTCACTCCTTGGGCCGCAGGGGCCGCCGGGTGCCGTCCGGCTCCTGGATGACGGTGTGATCCAACTGGGCGGTGAGGTTTTCCCGCACCGCCGCCACGTACCGCCGGCGCAGCTCCATCTGCTCCGCCCGCTCCGCCGTGGTCAGCCCCTCCGCCGTCCGGGACTTCCGGGCCAGGGCGTTGATGCGCTGGATATCTTCCGGTGTGATCATTCGTATCGCTCCAATTCCGCCATAATTCTCCCCTTGCGGCTCTCCCCGGTCACCCGGGCCAGGACGCACTTGCCGTACCCCCGGGCGGTGAGGCTGTCCCCCTCCTCCAGCAGCTTGTCCGGCTTGAGGCAGGGCAGGTGGTTGAGCTGGATATGCCCGGAGGCGATGAGGGCGGCGGCCTTGGCCCGTGGGAGGCCGAAGCCCGCGGCGGCCACCGCGTCAAAGCGGAGGGATCGGAAGGTCTCCCGGCGGAGTTTTCCGCCCCGATCCCCCGGCTCCAGTTCCGCCAGGGGGATCTCCCGGACCTGGACGCTCCACCGGCCCGCCTGGGTCCACTGGCTCAGCAGAATGGGCAGCGCCGCGCGCAGGCACACCGCCTGGCACCGCCCGTCGCCCACCAGCAGATCGCCCACCATGTCCCGCGTGATGCCCAGGCCGGTGAGGGAACCCAGATAGTCCCGGTGGGAGAGGTCTGCCCCCGGAGGGGCGGTGACCTCCACGGCGGCCAGGGGTTCCTCTCCCCCTTCCGCCCAGTCCGGCCAGAAGCGGCAGACCTTCCGCTCCGCCCCCGGATAGCCGCCCCAGAAATCAAAGCGGCCGCACCCGGCGGCCTCCAGGGCGCGCCTGGCCAAGATCTGCTCCCCGTCGGTCAAAAACCGGCTGTTGGCGGGCACGTCCCGTGTGCGGGTCAGCTCCGCCTTGTCCAGCACCTGGGCCAGGGTCAGGCGGCTGGGTTCATCCACCGCCACATGGCGCAAAAGTTCCGTCTTGTTCATCCCGGCGCCCTTTCCCAGTCGGACTGCGCCCGCTCCAGCCTGGCGTACTCCCCGTTCAGGGCCAGCAGCTCCTCCCGTGTGCCCTCCTCCAGGATGCGGTTGTCGTCCACCACCACGATCCGGTCGGCGGAGCGGATGGTGGACAGGCGATGGGCGATGATGAGGGTGGTGCGCCCCCGGGCCAGCTCGTCAAAGGCGGACTGGATGCGGTACTCCGTCACCGAGTCCAGGGCGGAGGTAGCCTCGTCCAGGATGAGGATGGGCGGGTCCTTCAGGAAGATGCGGGCGATGGAGATGCGCTGCTTCTGCCCGCCGGAGAGCATCACCCCCCGCTCCCCCACGTAGGTGTCAAAGCCGTTGGGCATGGCCATGATCTCCGGTAAAATTTCCGCCCGGCGGGCGGCCTCGGTGACCTCGGCCAGGGTGGCCCCGGGCTTGCCGTAGGCGATGTTGTCAAACACCGTCCCGGCGAAGAGGAACACGTCCTGCTGGACGATGCCGATGGCCCGGCGCAGGGACTTCTGTGTCAGCGTGCGCACGTCCTTGCCGTCGATGAGCACCGCCCCCTCGGCCACGTCGTAGAACCGGGGGATGAGCTGGCAGATGGTGGACTTGCCGCCCCCGGACGGCCCCACCACCGCCACCGTCTGGCCGTGGGGCACCGTCAGGGAGATGTGGCGCACCACGTCCCCCTCCCCCGTCTCGTAGCGGAAGGAGACATCCCGCAGCTCGATGTCCCCGGTGACCTCCCCCAGATCTTTTGCGTCGGGGGCGTCCTGGAGGCTCGGCTGGGTGTCCATCAGCTCCATAAAGCGGGAGAAGCCCGCCATGCCGTTCAAAAACTGCTCCACAAAGGCGGAGAGCTTCCGCAGGGGGGTGACGAAGGTGGTGACGTACAGGGAAAAGGTCACCAGGTCCACATAGTCCATCCGCCCGCCCATGATGAGCGCGCCCCCGGCGGTGATGACCAGCACCGGGAGGATGCCCATGGTGAACTCCAGCCCGCCCATGTAAAAGCCCATGTTGCGGTAGTGGCTCCGCTTGGCCTGGCGGAATTTGTCGTTGGAGGCGGCGAACTTGCCAATCTCCATGTCCTCGTTGGCAAAGGCCTTGGCGGTGCGCATCCCGGACAGGGAGGACTCCAGCTCCGCGTTGATCCCCGCCATGGTCTGCTTCACCTGCTTGGAGGACTTGACCATCCGGGTGCGCATGACGGTGGTGTAGACGGCGAAGAGCGGCACCGCGGAGAAGACCACCAGGGCCAGCTCCCAGCGCAGGCGCAGCATGATGCAAAAGGCCCCGATCAAGGTCACGCAGGAGATGAACAGGTCCTCCGGCCCGTGGTGGGCCAGCTCCGATATCTCAAACAGGTCGGTGGTCACCCGGCTCATGAGCTGGCCGGTGCGGTTCTGGTCGTAGAAGGAGAAGGACAGCTCCTGGAGGTGGGCGAACAGGTCCTCCCGGATGTCCGCCTCGATGCGCACGCCCATCATGTGGCCCCAGTAGGTGACGATGAAGTACATCCCGCCCTTGAGCAGATACGCCGCCGCCACGATGGCCATCACGGCGAAGAAGACGGCGAAAGCCCCCTGGGGCAGCAGCTTCTGCATGGAGAGCCGGGAGGCGTAGGGAAACGCCAGGTCCACAAGGCTCACCCCCAGGGCGCAGATCATGTCCAGGGCAAAGAGCTTCCAGTGGGGCTTGTAGTAGGAGGCAAAGGTCCGCAGGGCGCCCTTCCTCTTTTTCTCCTTGGCCGCCATCCGGCGCCGCCTCCCTTCCTTTGGCGCGAAGTCCACATATCCCCAGTATTATACTCCCCCCGGCCCATTCTGGCAAGGGCGGACAAAAAAGGGCGGCGAGGCAGACTGCCTCGCCGCTCCATTCGGTTCAGAGCCAGTGGGTGGCCGGACTCAGCCCTTGGAGGCGCCGCACTGGGGGCACACGCCCTGGAACATGATCCGGTGGCCGGTGATTTGAAAGCCGTGCCTGTCCCGGATCTTCCGCTCCAACTCCTCCATGTAGTCCATGTCGACATCGAAGACGCGGCCGCAGACGGTACACTGGATGTGGTAGTGCCGGTCCGTCAGATGGTCGAACCGGTCCGGCCCGGCGGGCGTCTCGATCTTCCGAATTTCCCCCAGCTCCGCCAGGTGGTTCAGATTGCGGTAGACCGTGGCCCGGCTGATGTTGGGGTGGGTCTTGGCGACCTCGGTGTAGATCTCGTCCGCGGTGGCGTGACAGCGCAAGGCCCGAACCGCCTCAAGGACCAGCGTGCCCTGGATGGTTTGCCGTTGCAGCATGCCGCCCAACTCCTTATCAGTATCTTGTACTGATTAGAATATAGCATGGGGAAACCCCCCTGTCAAGAGGGGGGCTTGAAAGTTCGTCACTTTTCTATATTTTGCGAAAACCACTTGCAATACGCCGGCGCGATTTTTGTTTTTCCTCCGACCCAGCGCCCCTGGGCGGTCATATTCTTCCCCCACTCGCTGAACAATTTTACAGATGTCTCGTCACACAGATAAATCCAGCGGCAGGTCTGAAATGTCTTTTAGCCGCTTTCCCTCGATCAGGTTTTCCAGACTTTCCACGATATCATCTCTGCCGTATTCCGCGCCAAACTGTCGCACTGCCTCCAGCAGTTCATACAAGGCACAGTGGTAGAGGCAATCTATGTCTCCTGTCCCCAACGCGAGAGAGGCCAACCTGGACGGCAGCGGTTCATTGGTCACGACCATGATGTGGGGAAGATTTCCCTTGCGGTTTCGAATCAGGTTCAAGGCCTCCGTCCTGCTGTTTTGCGCTCGGTCGCTTCGCATAGTCCACTTTGCGGAAACAGAGGCGTGTAAGATCGGTTTTCCGCCGTTTTTCCTCCTCAGAGCCGCCATTTTGCATATCTCGTCACTGATGTACTGCCGATCCGCGTTGATCTCTTCATCCTCGTACAGCCCACGGTAAACGACGATATCCGGCGCGACTACATAGTCGTTCCCCAGAACCGTCATCAGCTTTCCGTTTGTGTTCACCAGCTCCATCAGATACTCCAGGTGCTCATATTGCGCGAAGCTGGACGCCTTGGTCACGTTTTGGTTGCCCAGGCTGAGTACCGTCCATGCGCCCGGGCGCAAATGTTGCAGGTGCGGGAAGGTATCCCGAATAAACTGGGCAATCAAGTCCTCAAACTTTACTCCGGCGCTGGTTCCCATCTTCTTGGCCCCCATCGTTTGCGGAACCCCCGCGAGAATCGCCATTTTCTGAGCGATCAATGTAGAGACGTTGTATTTCCCCTCTTTCGCCCTTGCCCTTTCTCCAACGTCCGCGTTGGACGGCACACCAATGCTGTCCACCACCCACATACCAGTTTCGATCAGGCTCTGGTGAAATTTCTTTCTCGCCTCTAAAATCAAAGCATCACTCATTTTCCAGGCACCTCCGTATTTCCTGCCCAACCGCCATGGCGACGGGCGGAGGGAATGCGTTCCCAATCATGCGGCACGCAGTAGTTTTTTTCTTTCCGAATGTCCAGGTATCGGGAAAACCCTGTAACCGGGCCATCATGCGGTACGTCAACTTGGGCATCCCCTTGAAATTTTCCGCGGGAGCCTGATCCGCGACCCCCCGTCCATCTACTCCGAGTTCCGCCCACGCATTTCTCGCTCTGACCGGGCCAAGGTCGGGTCCCCCATGCTTCTTGGAGCCGCCGACCAAGGTCGGCGCGATTTTGGTCGCTTGCGCCGCCCATTCCCGCGCACCTTGCCAATGGTTCTCCGCCATAAGATCGTACAGGGTTTCCCCCACTGATTTTGCGCTGCCAGGTCGCTCTTGCGGATATGCAAAAATATTTTTTTGATCTGCGCGAATCCCTACGATCACGACCCGCGGCCTTAACTGAGAAACGCCAAAGTCTGAAGCGTTCAGGAGTTTGATGTGCGTTACATATCCAAGTTCTCTCATCGACCTGAATATCTCATCTCGATAATCGTCAAACTCTGCATCCAAAAAACCCCGTACATTTTCCAGCATGACCGCCTTTGGGCGGATTTCTTTTATCAGGCGGATCGCCTCTGGAAAGAGATCGCGGTCGTCGTCCTTTCCCAGCTGCTTCCCCGCCACCGAAAACGGCGGGCACGGCACTCCCCCGGCCAGCAGATCCACGCCCCAATATGGTCGCCCGTCAAAGTTGTGCACGTCCGCGCATATCACGTTCCACTCCGGGCGGTTCTCCTTTAATACCTTACAGTAGTCCGGCTCATATTCCACCAGCGCCACATGGGAGAAACCGCTCATGGCTAACCCGAGGGCCTGGCCGCCAGCACCAGCGCATATTTCAACACAGGTCAGTGGTCGCCGCATGATTTTCTCCCTCCCTAAAAGCAAAATACCCCACCCAGGTAGACACATGGTTTCCTCCGTGCTGCGAAAATAGGCTTTACGGAAAATCGTATTTTTAATTATTATACCCTGTCCGGGTTCTTCTGGCAAGCGGCGGACTCCAATTTTTCCCCGGGGCTTGCCAAGGGCGGGGTTTGGGCCTATAATAGAGGGCAGTTTTGACAAAGGAGCGTGCGGCCATGCAGCCTGATACCAAATGTGTCCACGCCGGGTACACCCCCGGCAACGGCGAACCCCGGAACATCCCCATCATCCAGTCCACCACCTTCCGCTACGAGAGCGGGGAGGCCATGGGCGCCCTCTTTGACCTGGAGGCGGAGGGCTACTTCTACACCCGCCTCCAAAACCCCACCAACGACCGCGTGGCCGCCAAGATCGCCGCCCTGGAGGGTGGCACGGCGGCCATGCTCACCGCCTCCGGCCAGGCGGCCAACTTCTACGCCGTCTTCAACATCGCCTCCTGCGGCGACCACGTGATCGCCTCCTCCGCCATCTACGGCGGCACCTTCAACCTCTTCGCCGTCACCATGGCCCGCATGGGCATCCAGTTCACCTTTGTGGACCCGGACTGCTCCCCGGCGGAGCTTGAGGCCGCCTTCCGCCCCAACACCAAGGCGGTCTTCGGCGAGTCCATCGCCAACCCCGCCCTGACGGTGCTGGACTTTGACAAGTTCGCCGCCGCCGCCCACGCCCACGGCGTCCCCCTCATCGTGGACAACACCTTCCCCACCCCCATCCACTGCCGCCCCTTTGAGTACGGCGCGGACATTGTCACCCACTCCACCACCAAGTACATGGACGGCCACGCCAACGCCGTGGGCGGCGCCATCGTGGACAGCGGCAAGTTCGACTGGACGAAGTACCCCGACAAATTCCCCGGCCTGTGCACCCCCGACGAGAGCTACCACGGCGTCACCTACACCCAGCGCTTCGGCCTGGCCGGGGCCTACATCACCAAGGCCACCGCCCAGCTCATGCGGGACTTCGGCTCCATCCCCTCCCCCCAGAACGCCTACTACCTGAACATCGGCCTGGAGACCCTGGGTCTGCGGATGGAAAAGCACTGTTCCAACGCCCAGGCGGTGGCCAAGTTCCTGGCCGCCCACCCCAAGGTGGCCTGGGTGCGCTACCCCGGTCTGGAGGGCGACCCCTACCACGCCCTGGCGGAGAAGTATATGCCCCAGGGCACCTGCGGGGTGATCTCCTTCGGCGTGAAGGGCGGCCGGGCCGCCGCCCAGACCTTCATGGCCGGGCTGAAGCTGGCCTCCATCGCCACCCACGTGGCCGACGCCAAGACCTGCGTCCTCCACCCCGCCTCCACCACCCACCGTCAGATGAGCGACCAGCAGCTGGAGGCCGCCGGGGTCTCCCCCGACCTGGTGCGCCTCAGCGTGGGCATCGAGGACCCCGCCGACCTCATCGAGGACGTGGAACAAGCCCTGGCCCAGGTCTGACCTCTTTTCCGAAAACAAAAGGTCAGGGGAAACTTCCCCTGACCTTTTCAGCTTGTCAAAAAAGCCTCGCAGAGTTTCGCGCCGCTAGGCGCGAAAGACTCATAGGAAATTTTTTCCGGCGGCGTGTACGTCGGAAAAAATACATCTCGGCCCGCAAACGTGCGAGCCGGCCGCCCTCGCGGCGGCCGGGGAGTGCGCTGCAGCGGGCCGTAAAAACTGTCAAAGAAGCGGTCCGACCGCTTCTTTGACAGTCCCCTGACCTTTTTTGTCCGCGTCTGCCTCAGCGCAAAAAGCCCAGCTTGCAGATGATGGCCGGCTCCTTGGCCTTGCCGGAGCAGACCTGGAAAAAGCAGATGATCTTGATTACGAACACCACCGCATACGCCACGCCGCAGGCGATGGGCACGAGGAACGTCCAGAACAGGACCAGCGCCACGATCCCCAGCAGAATGTTGACCACGGTGAGCTTCAGCCCCTGCCGCACATGGAACATGGCGTACTGGGACGAGTGGCCGGCCAGCAGGGCGATGACCACTCCCACGGTCCCCATCAGGTAGACCAGCATGGCGAACACCTTGTTTTCGGAGATATCCTTGGGGTCAAACTCCGCCGTATGATCGTAGGGGTCATACGCGGGCTGGCCGTAGGGCTGGTACTGGGGCTGTTTGGCGGCGTTCTCCTGCGCCTTGGGGCAGTCACAGCTCTCGCCGTCGGCCAGGGGCTTACCGCAGTAGGGACAAAAACCTGCCATAACGCTATCACACCTTTCTGTTTTCGCGGGGGGTTTCCCCCTGAGTTCCCGCGGCCACAGGGCCGCCTCGGGATATCCTTCGCCCGTTGATTATAGCACCTGGTTTTCCGCTTGTAAAGCGCCTGGAACAGATAAGGGCCGCCCGGCAGACGCCGGGCGGCCCTTATCTGCTTGTCAAAAAAGCCTCGCAGAGTTTCGCGCCGCAGGGCGCGAAAGACTCATAAGAAATTTTTTCCGGCGGCGTGT
>CANRLZ010000052.1 GCA_947631595.1 uncultured Oscillospiraceae bacterium | reverse complement strand
ACCTGCGGCTCATCGACTTCGACGCCGCCCGGGAGGAGCGGCCCCAGGCCGACCAGGACACCCGCCTGCTGGGCACCCGGGGCTACGCCCCGCCGGAGCAGTACGGCTTTGCCCAGACCGACGCCCGGGCGGACATCTACGCCCTGGGGGTCACCTTCCGCCAGTTGCTGGGTCCACTGGCCCGGAAGCGGCGGTGGAAAAAGCTCCTGCGAAAGTGCACCGCCCTGGACCCCAAGGACCGCTACCGCTCGGCAGGCCAGATCCGCCGGGCCGTCTGGCTGGGGCGGGCGCGGCGGTGGCTGTTGCGGCCCATTTTGCTCCTCATCCTCGCCCAGCAGCTCTATTACCTGGCCATCATCGGCTACGGCATCGCCACCGACGCGGAGTTCCGGGAGGTACTCCACGGGGTCATCTTCGAGACGGCGTGGCTGGAGCGGACCCGGGTGTTCCAGGGGCTGGACGTGGACAAACTGAAGACGGATCGGACGGTGGGGCGGCGGTACACCGGGGATGTCTCCCGCCAGACGGCGCGGGTCCAGGCGGTTCATCCGGGCCGGGGCGTGATCTACACCGGGTATCTGGACGAGGCGGGCGGCGCTCTCTTCGGCGTCTTTGAGGTGAGTTACAGCGTCTACACCGGGGAGTACCGCTACGAGCGGTTTTTGGGGCTGTGCGCGGCGGCGCCGGACGGCTCGGTCACCCCCCTGATCGACCCCCAGGCGTGCCAGGCGTCGCCGGAGCGGTACGGCCCGGCGGTGCGGTCCCTCTACGCCCTGGACGTGTTTGACACCCCTATTTTCTGAGAAAACCGCCGTCGGCTCAGGCGTGAGCCGACGGCGGTTCTATTCCAGCACTTCGATGTTGTGGTCAAAGAGAAGTTCGTTGGCCTCCAAAATGTCCTGCCCCCGGCTGAAGGCGTAGAGCAGCAGCGCGTCCCGAGGGTCCCGGGGGTACAGCTCCCGGTAGCCCGCCTGCTTCAGCAGGGTCTGGGCCTCCTCCGCGTCCAGCCCCAGGCCGAAGGCCAGGGCGATCACCTTGTCCCGGGAGGGGTACTTCCGGCCCAGGAAGATCTGGTAGACGTAGGCCCGGTTCAGATTGGAGCGGCGCACCACGTCCGCCTTGGTCAGCTTTTTGCGCGCGAGCCAGCCCTTCAGATACTCCGGCAGACTGTCCACCTGCATCTCCGCGCTGTTGCGCTCCAAATAGTCCAGAATGTCGCCGGAGGCCCTGATCTCGTGGATCAGTTGGTCGGTGGTCTTCATCTCCATCACCTCGCCCTCCATTCTAGCGGTATTATAACACAAAAAGGTTAGCCGGTGGCTAACCTTTTTGCCTTTTTCCCGTGTTAAAATTCCCTATGATCCTGTTTCGCCAAAAAGAGCGTCAGGACTTCCTGGGCCAGCTTCAGTTCTCTGGGGGTGCAGTGGCGCAAAAGGTCGATGACCGGGTCGGGATCTCCGGGTTCCCAGCCCTCGCCCAGCAGGATATATTCCATGGGCAGGTGCATAGCCCCTGACAGCTTCAAAAGGGTGTCCACCGACATCTGGGAGGTCCCCACCTCCAGCTGTCCGTAGTAGCCCGCGCCGATGTCGGCCAGTTCGGACATTTTCTCCCGGGTCAGGCCCAGCTCGTTCCGCCGCTGGCGCAGACGGTGGCCAATTTCCACAAGCTGCTTTTTCTCCATTATCGTATAGCACCTCCAATTTGCTATTGTAAATGGAAAAAAGGTGTGGTAGAATATGTCGAAAGATAACGATAAATGTTATCTATATAGAGATGAGAAAGGGAGGAATTTTATATGATGACATCTTGGGTCGCGGTCTGTCAATTCTGCGGGAAGCAGGGGAGCCGACAGACGACCGCCAACGGGCGGAAACCGGCTTTTACGCCCACGATCCCCGGAAAATGCCCCAGCTCCCTCAACGGAAAGCATAGCCCAAAGTGGGAGGAGAGATAACGGCGCGCGGGAAAGAACGGAGGTGATAGCATGCCCCTTGGGAGACGAATTACCTCTTCTGCCGAGGGTCAGGGACCTGCCGCGGAGAAGGATGCGGCTCCCGCGCGGACCGTGCCCGCCGAAGCGCCGGCGGAGGTCTGTCCCTTTCCAGCGGTGGAGCCTCAATACAGCTTTGAGGAGATGATCCTTCCACCGGCCACCTACGACGCCATCCAAGACGCGCTTGTACTCTACGAAAAGCAGGAGCTGCTGTTTGGGCAGTGGGGACTGGAGAACACCCACAAAAAGCAGCGGCAGGGCGGGATCAACCTCTACGGCCCGTCCGGCACGGGGAAAAGCATGGCGGCCCACGCCATTGCCGACCAGCTGGGCCGAAAGATCCTCTGCGTGGACTACTCCCAGATAGAGTCCAAGTATGTGGGGGAGACGGCAAAGAACCTTGTGTCCATGTTCGACTACGCGAAAAAGACCCGGTCGATCCTGTTTTTTGATGAGGCTGACGCCCTGCTGAGCCGGCGGGTCACGAACATGAGCAATTCCACCGACGTCAGCGTAAATCAGACCCGGTCCGTCCTGCTCCTACTGCTCAGCGAATATGACGATCTGGTTCTGTTCGCGTCGAACTTTATCGCCAACTATGACCCGGCGTTTCTTCGCAGGATACGCTCCCACGTGAAATTTGAGCTGCCTGACGAGGAAAACCGGGCCAAGCTGTGGCGCAGGTATATCCCCCCGCAAATGCCCACCGATGTGGATATTCCAAGATTAAGCGCCCAATACGCGGGCATCTCAGGGTCGGATATTTCCACCGCTGTGTTGAACGCCGCGCTGCGGGCGGCGCGCTTGGAGGAAGGTCTTGTCCGCCACGCCTATTTTGAGCAGGCCATCCAGCGGATCATGGCCAGCAAGGAAGAAAACAGCGAGTTGGGCACGCTGACCTCCAGGCGTACCGTCAGTGAAGAATATGTCAAAAAACAATTAAAAGGAGACTTGTCAAAATGATTGCTCTTACGATTATTTTTGGGTTGACCGCCGCCCTCATTACCGGGTTGGTCGCCTTTTGGCAGAACATCATTGGATGGATCAAAAAGGCCGCCAATAAGATCAAGGAGGCGTTGGGCCTGGCCCCGGAAGGGACCCGGACCTTCATTACCCAGACCGCCGAGGGCTTGAAGAACCGCTCGAAATATTACTACAAAGAGCAGGTGACACGGGAGTGGCAAGAGGTCGTCTACACCAAATCTGTGGATGAGAGCGAGGTCCCCGCGGAAATTTTGGCCAAGGTGCGCAGAGCGCCCGTCGACACAGAGGTATCTACCACCGAGGAACTGAGCCTGGCCATTGGCGCGTGAGGAGGGGTCAGATATGCTTGTGACAGGGGCTTTAGCCGCGCTGGCGAAAAGCGCGCTGCGGGCCACGGTGGCGCCGATCGTTGAGGAGGCCGGCGGAATTGCCGTCGACGCGGCCCAAGGCGCCATCCGCGGGAAGATCGCCGGAAGGATGTCCGCTGAAGAGTGGGCCGACGTTGTCATCGGCACAGTAGACGCGCTCAAGGATCGGATCGTGGCGGAGCAGGATATGCGCTATGTGGGAGGGGAGATCAAGCTCACCATGTCCGCCGGCAAGCAGAACATGGTGACCCTGTCTTTCTGCCTGTTCTTTTTGGACGGCGCTGAAAAATGGCAAAAGGCGGACGCGGCCTGTGACATTCCGGCAGCCCGATTTACTTTGGAGACGCTGGAGGAGTTGGCCGCCGCGGGAGAAATCAAATACGCTGTGGAGTGATACTTTTGGTATACATCATAATCGCCATCGTGGCGTTCTTTGTGCTCAAAAAGCTCATCTCCGCTATTTTGCACGGGACCGCCTCCGCTATCCGGAACCTGTTCTTTCACCCCCAGGTCAACTCCGCGGTGACGCTCTTTTTTGTGGCGTGCTTCCTCATCTCTGGCTCCAGTCCCTTTGGCGCCAGGTTTCTGCCCCTGTTGAGGGTGCTGTGGGTGCTGTGCATCCTGGATTGCATTCGGGATATTCTTGTGGGGGACAGCTATTACAAAACGGGAAATGCGGGCGTCGATCCGCTTTACGCCACCAAGAGCGTGCTCTCCATTTTCACGCTGGGCTTGGTCAGAGGCATATTTTTCCTGGCGGTAGGGCCGTATCTTCACCACTCAGAAGCCCAAGCCCTCCGTGAGACTGTGGCCAGCGGACGGCCTGTGAGTCCGTACTGCAGAAACAATCTGAGGGCACGGGAGTACTACTACGACCAGGAGTTGGAAAAACTCGTGCAGAGCGGCGAGATCGTCTCCAACGAGCACACTTTGCGCACGGAATGCGCGCTTATCAAAAAGAAATTAGATCAGCTCTACCCCAAAAAATTTTTGGAGGTCGCGATGGACGCGATCCGTGGCGACCCGGAGGTAAAGCGTGACCGCGCCAAGGGGCAACAGGTGCTCGACGAACTGATCGGCGCTCGGGTCTACCTCGGCAAGGCCGCCTTTGAGCGGCTGGGGGAGGCTGTCAAAGAGGCGATGAAGGATAAGGCGCCCATGTCGGCCGATGATATCGTGCGGCTCAAAGCGTTGCAGCCTTTCGGCCTGGTCGACCGAAACGGCCGCAGTGGATGGGGCCAGATGTTTGTCATCCAGGCCCTGGCCCCAATGGTGGAGAACGGCACCTTTGTGGACCTGGATCTCAGCGACAAGCCCTGGGATAATCACGCCTATCAGTACGCGAAGAGTACAAAGTCGATGGCCAGTCTTGACGCGGGCGGCGACCCTCGCTTTTATGACCCGGATCTCTGCGACTGACCGCTGAAAAAAGCAAGACAGGAGAGCGCCTCTCCTGCCTTGCTTTTTTTGTATGCCTATACCGCCGCCGCGCCGTCCGACGCGACTGCGCCGCCTGGACGCCGGCGCCACGAAGAGCGCAGCCGCCGTATCGCTGGTCGTCGGAATCATCGGCATCGCCGGTGTGACCGCGGGGTCTTTCTTTTTGACAAGTTTTAGGGTACAATAGGATTTGCAAATAGAAACGCGCGGGGAAGGGGAGAGGACGATGGCGAAGGCGACGGAAGTGGCGGCGGCGTTGATCTGGGACGGCGACAGGTTTATGATCTGCCAGCGCCCGGCGCACAAGGCGCGGGGGCTGCTGTGGGAGTTCGTGGGCGGCAAGGTGGAGCCGGGGGAGACCGGGCCGGAGGCCCTGGTCCGGGAGTGCCGGGAGGAGCTTGGGGTGACGGTGTCGGTGGGGGAGGTCTTCATGGAGGTGACCCACGCCTATCCCGACCTCCTGGTACACCTGACCCTGTTCCACGCCGCCATCGCCCAGGGGACGCCCCAAAAGCTGGAGCACAACGACATCCGCTGGATCACCCCGGCGGAGATCCCCGATTATGAATTTTGCCCCGCCGACCGGGACATCCTCCGCCGGATCATGGCCGGGGGAACCTGAGCGCCTGTGGCCCTTGCAAAGTGGGCGGGGAGCGTAGTATAATAAGTAAAAATGACCCGGATGTGGGCGGAAAGGGGGAGACGCGGCGTGTTTGACTTTGACAGCGCCAGGTCCTTGCGCACAGAGGAGAACGAGCGCAAGCCCAACCTCTATGTGGCGAAAGCGCTGTGGGTGGGGGCTTTTTCCCAGCTGCTGTGCCTGTTCCTCAACGAGCTGGGCCTGTTCCACGTGGAGAAGACCATCATGCGGGTGTGCGTGGTGATCGGGCTGGTGTGTTCCCTCGTCCCCCAGGTCATCGCCGCCAACCGCAAGCTCGCCTCGGATCGGCGGAGCAAATACGTGGTGCTGGGCTGTACCTGCGTGATGTGCTTCCTCTTCGTCATGTGCCTGTTCCCCATCACCACGCTCCTGGCGCTGCTGCCCATGCTGCTGGCGGTGCAGTATAACTCCATGCGGGCGAGCCGGATCGCCGTGGTCGGCTCCTGCCTGTGCGTGGCGGTGGCCCCGCCGCTGGGGGGCGTGCTGGGCCTGTGGCAGAGCGAGTACCTGCGCTTCCTGCTGTCCTACGCCCTCCGGGGGGAGGTGCCCGCCCAGGTGGTGGCGCCCACCGGCGTGATGGCCCAGGGCCTTCTGGGGGTGGTGGCCTACGTGTCCTTCCCCTGGCTGCTGGCGGTGCTGCTGATGGCCAAGCTCATCCTCTCCGCCACCCAGAAGGGCGCCACCGGCATCGAGAACCAGGAGAAGGTCCTGCGGATGAACCGGGTGGACGCCCTCACCGGGCTTTACAACGCCTACGTCTACGACCAGTACCTGAAAGCCCCCGTGGGGGACGAGAGCGCCGGGGTGATGTTCTTCGATGTGGACGGCTTGAAGCGCGCCAACGACGAGTTTGGCCACGAGCACGGCGACCTGCTCCTGCGCCGCTGCGCGGAGAGTTTGCAGCCCCTCTTTGACGAGAATTGCCACGGCTTCCGCATCGGCGGAGACGAGTTCCTGGTGGTGGTGGAGACGGAGGACCCCCAGGTGCTGGAGGAAAAGCTGCACCAGTGGCGGCAGGCCATCGAGCGCATCAACCTGGAAAACCGCTCCCGGCACAAGGGGCTTTTCTGCCACATGTCCGTGGGCAGCGCCTTTGGGCCGAAGTACGACCTGTCCACCCTCATCCTCCGGGCGGACAGCCGGATGTACGGGGAGAAGGAGGCGTACCACCGGGAGGTCTCTCCCCGGTGACCCACGGGACAGAAACGGGGGCGCACATTCGTGCGCCCTTTTTCACAGACAGGAGGCGTTGACGTGGAGGGACAGCCCAAGCATATCACCGTGCGGGGCGCACGGGTGCACAACCTGAAGAACATCGATGTGGATATCCCCCTGGGGCAGATCGTGGGCGTCGGCGGAGTGTCCGGCTCGGGGAAGTCCTCCCTGGCCCTGGGGGTACTGTACGCCGAGGGTTCCCGGCGGTATCTGGAGAGCCTGTCCACCTACACCCGGCGGCGGATGACCGGCGCGGCGGCCGCCCAGGTGGACGAAATTCGCCACGTCCCCGCCGCCCTGGCCCTGCACCAGCGACCCGCCGTGCCGGGGATACGCTCCACCTTCGGCACGGGTACGGAACTGCTCAACTCCCTGCGCCTCATGTTCTCCCGTCTGGCCAGCCACCGCTGCCCCAACGGGCACTACCTGGAGCCGACGCTGGACGTGGCGGCGGGGCGGCAGCTCACCTGCCCGGTGTGCGGGGAGCGCTTCTGGCCCCAGGGGGCGGAGGAGCTGGCCTTCAACTCCCAGGGCGCCTGCCCCCACTGCTCCGGCACCGGGGTGGTGCGGGTGGTGGACGAGTCCACCCTGGTGCCCGACGAGAGCCTCTCCATCGACGACGGGGCGGTGGCGCCGTGGAAGAGCCTGATGTGGTCGCTGATGACCGACGTGTGCCGGGCTATGGGGGTGCGCACCGACGTGCCCTTTTCCCAGCTCACCCCCGCCGAGCGGGAGATCGTCTTCCACGGCCCGGCGGAGAAGCGCCACATCCTCTACCGCTCCAAGAAGGGCGACGACTTCGCCGAGCTGGACTTCACCTACTATAACGCCGTCTACACCGTGGAAAACGCCCTGGCAAAGGTCAAGGATGACAAGGGCATGAAGCGGGTGGAAAAATACCTCAAGACCGGGCCGTGCCCCCACTGCGGCGGCACCCGCCTGTCGGACAAGGCTCGGGAACCCAGGCTGTGCGGCCTGGGGCTGGACGAGGTGTGCCGCATGACCCTCTCCCAGCTGACCCGTTGGGTGGCGGAGATGCCCGCCTCCCTGCCCGAGGCCATGCGGCCCATGGCCCAGGCCATCGGGGAGTCCTTCCAGGTCTCCGCCCGGCGGCTGTTGGAGCTGGGGCTGGGGTATCTGACCCTGGACCGGGCGGGCGCGACCCTCTCCACCGGGGAGCGCCAGCGGATGCAGCTGGCCCGGGCGGTGCGCAACCGCACCACCGGCGTTCTCTACGTGCTGGACGAGCCGTCCATCGGCCTCCACCCCCACAACATCGCCGGCCTTCTGGGGGTGATGGAGGACTTGGTGGCGGACGGCAACAGCGTGGTGCTGGTGGACCACGATGTACAGATCCTCAGCCACGCCCAGCACTTTATCGAGCTGGGGCCAGGCGCGGGGGCGGACGGCGGACAGATCATCGCCCAGGGCGACGCCGCCGCGCTCACCGCCGACCCGAACTCAAAACTCGCGCCCTTCCTCACCGGGGCGGCCCGCGGCCGGACCCGCCAGGCGATCCCGGAGGACGAGCTGTTTTCCCTGGGGGCGGTGCGCCTGTCCACCGGCCCCATCCACACCGTCCAACCCCTGGAGGTGACCATCCCCAAGGGGCGGCTGACGGCGGTGACGGGGGTGTCCGGCTCGGGGAAGACCACCCTCATCCTGGAGAGCCTGGTGCCCGCCCTGGAGGCCCAGACGGCGGGGACAGCCCTGCCCGGCCACGTGACCGGGCTGGACGCGCCGGGCATCCGCCAAGTGAAGCTCATCGACGCCACCCCCATCGGCGTGAACATCCGCTCCACCGTGGCCACCTACGCCGACGTCCACGACGAGCTGCGGAAGGTCTACGCCCGCACCCCGGCGGCCAAGGCCCGGGGGCACAGGGCGGGGGATTTCTCCTACAACACCGGCGCCCTGCGCTGCCCCACCTGCGACGGCACGGGCACGGTGAGCCTGGACGTGCAGTTTTTACCCGACGTGGAGATCCCCTGCCCCGAATGTCGGGGTTCCCGCTACCGCCGGGAGGCCGGGGAGATCTTCTGGGAGAACAAGGGGGGCGGGCGGTACAGCCTGCCCCAGCTCATGGACATGGACGTGCGCCACGCCCTGGACGCCTGCGCCGACCTGCCCGCGGTGCGCCAGCGGCTCCAGACTCTCTCCGACCTGGGCCTTGGCTACCTCACCCTGGGGGAGGGCACGCCCGGCCTCTCCGGCGGAGAGGCCCAGCGGCTCAAGCTGGCCAGCGAGATGGGCCGCCAGCAGCAGGACGCCCTGTTCGTCTTCGACGAACCCACCATCGGCCTCCACCCCCTGGACGTGCGGCTGCTGTTGGAGGTGTTCGACCGCCTCACCCGCCAGGGGGC
>CANRLZ010000051.1 GCA_947631595.1 uncultured Oscillospiraceae bacterium | reverse complement strand
ACCGCGGGGGTCTTCTTCTTGGGGTGGTACAGCTCCTCCAGCCAGTCCAGCCGGGGGTCGGGCACGGTGACCATCCCCACGTTGGGGTCGATGGTGCAGAAGGGGTAGTTGGCGCTCTCCGCCCCGGCGCTGGTGATGGCGTTGAAGAGGGTGGATTTGCCCACGTTGGGCAGACCGACGATGCCCAATTTCATAGCGATCTCTCCTTTTTTCAAACAGGTTCCAATATGCCCTCTATTTTACACGCCCAGGGCGAACTTTTCAAGGACAAAGGGCAAAAAAGGCGGCCCGGGGCGGGTCGCCTTTGGCGCGGTACCGATCAGGGCAGGCGGAGCAGGTCGGCGATCTTGTCCCCCTTGGGCATGAGGCGCAGCTCCTCCCGGCTGAGGAGCCGGAGCCAGACCACCATGAAGAGGTAGACCGCCACGGCACAGAGGATGGCCGCGGCCACCGCCAGGGTGTTGCCCACTACCAGGTGGGCGAGGTTATAGACCGCCCAGGCCACCAGGGCCATCTCCGCCGTGGCCAGGGCCGGGCCGAAGAAGATGCGGAAGTAGTCCGGCGGACGGGCGGTGAGGCGGCGGATGAGGATCAGATCCACCGTGGTGGCAAGGGCGTAGCAGCACAGGGTTCCGATGGGGGAGCCTACGATGCCCAGGGCTGGGGTGCCCACCAGGACATAGTCCACCAGGAGCATCACAAGCCCCGCGCCCACCATCACCAGCACGGGCAGGTTTTGTCGCCCGTAGGCCTGGAGGATGGCGTTGCTGGTGGACACCAGCGCCACGAAGATGGCGGCGATGCCCAGAATGGAGAGCAGTCGACCGGATAGCGCCGCGTCCCGGGAGCCGTAGAGCAGGCGGATGATGGGTTCGGCCAGCACGCAGATGCCCGCGCCCATGGGGAAGATGAGCAGGGCTACAATGTGGTAGGTGGAGCGCACCAGCCGGGACGCCCGCCAGGCCTCCCGCACCGCCAGGGCGGAGGACACCGCCGGGATCACCGACACGGTCACCGCCATCATGAAGGAGTTGGGCAGGTTGTAGATGTTCTTCGCCCCGGCGTAGGCAGCGTAGAGCTTCCGGGACTGGTCCTCCGTCATGGCCAGGGCGTCCTGGAGCCGGCCCTGGACCAGGGCGGCGTCGATGACGTTGATGACGGACACCGCCGAGGCGGTGATGGTGATGGGGATGGCGATGGCGAGAAACTCCCGCAGGATCCGGGCGGTGCTGTCCACCCGCTCGTCCTGGAGCGTCTTGTACCGGGGGCGGTGGAGATAGCAGTTGAACAGATAGAGGAGCGCCAGCGCCGAACCCAGGGTGACGCCCAGAATGGCGAAGGCGGGCGCCTCGTCGCCCCGGCCCAGCGCGGTCACCAGCCACACCAGGGGCAGGCCGATGACCAGCTTGCCCAGGGCCTCGATGACCTGGCTCACGGCGGTGGGGCGCATATTGGAGTTGCCCTGGAAGAAGCCCCGGAAGCAGCCCATGAGGCTCACGCACAGCACGGCGGGGGCGAGGTATCGGATGGCCTGGGCGGCCTGGGTATCCCCCATGCGGGCGGCCAGGCCGTCCGCGCCGAAGAACATCAGCAGGAAGGAGCCAAAACCGATCACGAAGAGGACGGTCAGGGCGATGCGCAGGATCTTGCGCACCTGTCGCTCCCGCCCCAGGGCGCGGTTGGTGGCCACCATCCGGGAGAGGGCCGCCGGGAACCCGGCGATGGAGATGTTCACCAGGACGGTGTAGATGTCGTAGGCGTTGCTGAAGTCGGTATAGCTATCCCCCAAAATGCGGCGGATGGGGACTTTGTAGATGGCGCCGATGACCTTCACCACCGCCAGAGCCACCGCCATGGTGGCCATGCCGCCCAGAAAGGTATTCTGTTGTTTTCCCGAGCGCTCCCGCTCCATGGGCCTCACCTGCCTCTCCCCCGCCGCTTCGTGAGACGGGTCACACGAAGAACCGGTCGTACCACTCCAGGAAGGAATAGACGCTCCAAATGCGCTTCATGCCGCCGTTTTTGCCGCCGTGGTGCTCCTCCAGCAGGGCGTTCAGGGCGTCGGTGTAGAAGAACTCCCCGGCCTGGGGGCTGTTGAAGCGCTCCCGGATGCGCCCGTAGAACTCGTCCCGGCGCATCCACTCGTTCAGGGGGGTGATAAAGCCGATCTTGGGCATTTTGGCGCTCTTCTCCGGCAGGACCTTCCCCGCCGCCCGGCGCAGGGCGGTCTTGGTGGCCTCCTTGGTGACCCGGTAGCGGCTGGGGATGGACAGCGCCACGTCCAGCACCTCCCGGTCCAGGAAGGGCACCCGCAGCTCCAGGGAGGCGGCCATACTCATCTTGTCCGCCTTCTGGAGGATGTCGTAGGGCAGCCAGGCGCGCATATCGGCGTACTGCATCCGGGTGACCTCGTCCTCGCCCTTGGCCTCGTCGAAGTAGGGCTTGGTGAGCAGGTAGGGCGGCGTCCTGTCGTAGTCCACCGCCAGATATCTGTCCAGCTCGGCGAACTGGAAGTTGTAGTTGTTGCGGATGTAGCGCCGCTCCAGGGGCAGGCGGCCGCGGGTCAAAAAGCGCTTGCCGTGGAAGTCGGGCAGCTTGGCGGCCACGCCGCCGGCCAGGTCCCGGAGGGGCTGGGGGATCTTCAGATAGCGCTCAAAGTCCAGGCACTCCACATAGTAGTTGTACCCGCCGAACAGCTCGTCCGCCCCCTCCCCGGAGAGGACCACCTTCACGTACTTGGCGGCCATCTGGGTCAGGTAGTAGAGGGGGATGGCGGAGGGGTTGGGCAGCGGCTCGTCCATGTGGTACTGCACCATGGGCACCGCGTCAAAGAAGTCCTGGGCGGTGATGGTGCGGGTGATGCACTCCACCCCGATCTTTTCGGCAAGCTCGGTGGCGTGGCGCAGCTCGCTGTACCTCTCCTCGGCGTAGCCGATGGAGAACGCCCGGACGTTCATGTCGTCCCTCAGCAGGCGGGTGACGTAGGAGGAGTCCACCCCGGAGCTTAAAAAGCAGCCCACCTCCACGTCGGAGATCCGGTGCGCCCGGCAGGAGGCGCGGAAGGTGTCCTCGATGATGGTCTCCCAGTCCGCCATGGTCTTGGTCTGGTCGATGTGATAGCGGATGGTGAAGTAGGGGCGAATGGTCAGCTCCCCCCGGCGGAAGGTGAAGCTGTGCCCCGCGGGGAGCTTCTTCACCCCCTGGAAGAGGGTGTCCTCGTTGGGCAGGTACTCAAAGCAGAGGTAGGTGCCCAGCTTGGCCGTGTCCAGCCGCTTTTCAAACCGGGGGTGGTCCAGAAACGCCTTGATCTCGCTGGCGTAGAGGAAGGTCTGGCCGCTCTGGTAATAGTAGTAGGGCTTGATGCCGAAGATGTCCCGGGCGCCGAAGAGGGTCTCGGCGGCCCGGTCGTAGATGACAAAGGCGAACATCCCCCGCAGGTGGCAGGGCACCTCCTCCCCCCACTCCTCGTAGCCGTGGAGGATGACCTCCGTGTCCGAACGGGTGGAGAAGACGTGGCCCTTGGCCTCCAGCTCGGCGCGCAGCTCCTGGAAGTTGTAAATCTCCCCGTTGAAGGTGATGACCTTGCTCTTATCCTCGTTGAAAATGGGCTGGTCGCCCCCGGCCAGGTCGATGATGCTCAGCCGCCGGAAGCCCAGGGCCGCGCCCTTCTCCTGGAAGTAGCCCTCCGAGTCCGGGCCGCGGTGGACGATGCGCCGGGCCATGGCGCGAAGGGTGGCGTCCACATCATAGTTGGGCGCTCCGTCCCAAAACCCCACAATGCCACACATACCGTGGCCTCCTTACCCCTTGAATTTCCTGCGCTGCTTCCTCATGAAATAGGCCGGATAGAGCCGGCGCAGGAAGTTGCGCTCCCCCTCGTAGGCCAGGGGGTCGTGGATCGGACTGTTGCGCTGGATGCTGCGGTCAAAGGCGGCCAGGATCCCGGAGGGGTCGCCGCCCTGGGCGTACAGCTCCGCCACACGGGCTTTCAACTCGTCGTCTTTGATGTAGTTCATCAAAACGTCCTTGGGCACCACGGTGTAGAGGCTGTCGGTGTTGTCGGCGATCACCTCGCCCTCGAACTCCTTGCCGTAGATGAGATCGTCCACGATCCACTTCACCGCGTTGAACCCGGACCCGGTGATGTAGAAGTTGCTCCGGCCCAGGCGGGTGTTGATCTCGAAGAAGCGGAAGGAGCCGTCCCGGACGTCGTACTTCACGTCGAAGTTGGCAAAGCCGGTGTAGCCCACGTGTTCCAGGAGTTTTTTGGCGTTTTCCATGATCTCCCGGTTCACGTCGTTCAAAATGGCCACCGGGTTGCCCACCCCCATGGCGGCGTTGTCCTCCAGCAGGCAGTGGCCGGAGGCGAAGAAGCGGCACTTGCCGTGGCGGTCGCAGTAGACGGTGAGGATCCGCATCTGGTAGTCCAGACCGGGGATGGTGTCCTGGATGAGCATCTTATAATTATATCCGCTTTTGCCCAGCTTGTCCAGCATATCCCGCAGCTCCTCCGGGGTGTTCATGCGGAAGACCTTTTTCTTCCCCTCGAACTTGGCGTAGTGGTACGCCGCCGAGGAGGCGGGCTTGGCGATGACGGGATAGGGGAAGTCGAACTCCAGGGGCTGGGGGTCGCGCACGTCGTAGACGAAGGTCTTGGGGTAGGGCACCCCCACCTCGTCGCAGATGGCGTAGAAGCTGTCCTTGAGCACCAGGCGGTTGAGCAGCTCCTCGTCGATGTAGGGGATGACGTACCACGGCTCCAGCGCCGCCCGGTTCTCCACGATCATGCGCACATACCAATCCCCACAGGCCATGAGCAGCAGCTTCTTCCCCGGCCTGCCCTTGGCGATCTCCACCAGCCGCTCCACGAACTTCTCCCCGTTGTCCATGTCCGGGACGATGAGGTTTTCGATGATGCTGGAGCGGGAGACCATCATGCTCTTGCACATACTCACCGCCAGGGACTTCACGCCGTACTCGGCGTGAAAGCTCCGGGCCAGGGAGTAGGTGGTGATGTCGCCCCCCAGGATCACCGGCAGAAATTCCACGCTGTTCTCCTTCATGTCCTTCACCCTTTCTCTCTATTCTTCCGTTCCGAATTTGAGCAATACGTAGGGCTCCACCTCCAGGGCCTGGGCCAGCCGGAAGAGGAGCGAAAGAGATAAGCCCCTGTCCATGTTCCGCGACTCGATGGCCGCCATGTGCTGGCGGCTGATCCCCACCGCCTCGGCCAGCTGCTCCTGGGACAGCCCCCGCCGGCGGCGGTAGTAGCCGATGGCGTAAAACAGGTCGGTCATCCGCTGGGACACATCCCGCTCTTTGGACATTTTTCTCACCTCGCCTCTAGTCTACCAAAGGCGGCCCTGGGACAAAATAACCTAAAACACGACAAAATACGTGCCTAACAAGGTTAATTTCGCTCGGCGGACGTTTTCTGCCGCCGGAAAAGCGATGCGCCTCACTGGGCCAGCGCCTCCACGTCCTCCGGGGTCAGGCCGGGCTGGAGGGCGAGGTTCACCGCCAGGGCGATGAGCTTGGCGCACTGGTCCACCTGGGCGTCGATGTCCCGTGGGGTGACGAAGCACCCCCCGTGGGCCTCCGCCACGGTGGGCACCCCCAGGGCGATCACCGGCACTCCCAGCGTCTCCTGGGTCAGGCCGGCGCGGTGGTTGCCCACCCCGGAGCCGGGGGCGACGCCGGTGTCCGAGAGCTGGACGGTGGCGCACAGCCGCTCCAGGGAGGCCGCCGCCAGGGCGTCCACGGCGATGACGCAGCCGCAGTCCACCCTCCCCGCCACCGCCTGGGCCACCAGGGCGCTCTCCACCCCCGTGGATCCGAGCACCCCCGGCGCCAGGGCGGCCACCGGGCGAAAGGCCCCGAACTGTTCCGGCATCTGGGCTACCAGGTGGCGGGTCACCAGGATGTGGTCGCAGCACGCCGGCCCCAGGCGGTCGGGGGTCATGGCCCGGTTGCCCAGACCCACCACCAGCGCCGTCCCCTCCTCCGGCAGCAGCCGCCGCAGCTCCCCGGCCAGCACCCGGGCGCTGCGGTGAAAGGCGGCGGTCTCCCGCCGGCGCACCGGCCCCAGGTCCAGCGTCACGTACCGCCCCGGCGGCTTTCCCAGGCGCCGGGCGGCCTGGGCCGTGGCGATCTCCACCTCCGTCACCGGCACCCCCTCCTCCGTCCGCTCCCGATGGCCGATCCCCTCCGCCTGGGTCAGCGTCCCCGCCGACTCCACCGCCAGATCGGTCCGCCCGGTCAGCATAAGCGCCCCTCCTTTTCCGCAAATTTTGTTTTTCCGGGGATAGGTTGCCCCGATTTTTGGAAAAACAGCCCCCAAGTTCCCTTTGGCGGAGAACTTTTTGAAAAAAAGGCTTGCAATTTCCGGGGGATGATGCTAGAATAGGGAACTGCTATGATGCAAATGTGATTTTGCCCATTGGTTTGGCACAGGTCAGGAGGTGTACGTTATGCCGAATATCAAGTCCGCCAAAAAGCGGGTGCTGGTGAACGAGGCCAAGGCCGCCCGGAACAAGGCCGCCCGGTCCACGCTCCGCACCGACTTGAAGCGCTTTTCCGCCGCTGTGGAGGCCGGGGACAAGGCCGGCGCTCAGAGCGCCTACGCCGTGGCCGTGAAGGCCGTGGATCAGGCTGCCGCCCACGGGCTCATCCACCGCAACAACGCGGCTCGGAAGAAGAGCGGCCTCACCCTGCGGCTCAACAAGCTGGAGGGCTAAGGAAGGGATAAAAAGGCCGTCTGCGTTTGGCAGACGGTTTTTTTATGAGCGGAGGGGAAAGCTGAAGCTATGGACAACGTGACCCTCATCGGAATGCCCGGCTCGGGCAAGAGCACGGTGGGCGTGGTGCTGGCCAAGGCGCTGGGCTACCGCTTTTTGGACGCCGACCTGCTCATCCAGGAGCGGGAGGGCGCCCTGCTCCAGACCATCCTGGACACCCGTGGCCTGGACGCCTTTCTGGACGCGGAGCGGGACGCCATCCGCTCCATCTCCTGCCGCCGCACCGTCATCGCCCCCGGCGGCAGCTGCGTGCTGCGGGAGGAGTCCATGGCCCACCTGAAGGGCCTGGGGCGGGTCCTCTACCTGCGCCTGGGCTACGAGGAGCTGGAGCGCCGGATCTTCAACCTGGACAGCCGGGGCATCGCCTTCGCCCCTGGGCAGGGGCTTCGGGAGGTCTACCACCAGCGCGCCCCCCTCTACGCGCGCTGGGCGGACGCGACGGTGGATGTGGAGGGCCAGACCCTCCAGCAGACGGTGGCCGCCGTGACGGCCGCCGTGAAATCTATGCTAGTATAAGGAATGTTTTTATGGAATTTCGTCAGTTGGGCCTGAACGACGCCATCTTGAAGGCGCTGAAAGCCCAGGGGTACCAGACGCCCACCCCCATCCAATCGGGCGCCATCCCCCCGGCCCTGGCGGGTCGGGACGTGCTGGGCATCGCCCAGACCGGCACGGGCAAGACCTGTGCCTTCGCCACCCCCATCCTCCAGCGCCTGGCCGCCCAGCCCCAGAAGGGCCGCCGGGTCATCCGCAGCCTCATCCTCACCCCCACCCGGGAACTGGCTCTCCAGATCGAGGACAGCTTTGCCGCCTACGGGGCCAACCTCCCCCTGCGCCACGCCGTCATCTTCGGCGGGGTGGGCCAGCAGCCCCAGGTGGACAAGATCCAGCGGGGGCTGGACATTCTGGTGGCCACCCCCGGCCGCCTGCTGGACCTCCACGGGCAGGGGCTTCTGGACCTCTCCCACGTGGAGATTTTTGTCCTGGACGAGGCCGACCGGATGCTGGACATGGGCTTTATCCATGACGTGCGCCGGGTGCTCAAGCTGCTGCCGGAGAAGAAGCAGACCCTCTTTTTCTCCGCCACCATGCCCCCGGAGGTGCAGTCCCTGGTGGACGCTCTTCTCCACGACCCGGCCACGGTGACGGTGACGCCGGTGTCCTCCCCGGTGGAGGTCATCCGCCAGTCCCTCTATCTGGTGGATAAGCCCAACAAGTCCAAGCTCCTGGCCTATCTGGTGAGCCAGCCGGGGGTGAAAAACGCCCTGGTCTTCTCCCGCACCAAGCACGGGGCCAACAAGATCGCCGGGGAGCTTGTGAAGGCGGGCATCTCCGCCGCCGCCATCCACGGCAACAAGTCCCAGACCGCCCGGGTGCAGGCCCTCACCGACTTTAAGTCCGGCAAGATCAAGGTCCTGGCCGCCACCGACATCGCCGCCCGGGGCATCGACATCGAGGAGCTGAGCCACGTCTTCAACTACAACCTCCCCGACGTGCCCGAGACCTACGTCCACCGCATCGGCCGCACCGGCCGGGCCGGTCACGGCGGCACCGCCATCTCCTTCTGCGACATCAGCGAGAAGGACGAGCTGCGCGCCATCGAAAAGCTCCTGGGCGAGCCCATCCCGGTGGTGGAGGATCACCCCTGGCCCATGGAGGACTTCCAGCCCCCCAAGCGGGACAAGAACGGCAAAATCATCAACCCCGAGGACGCCGAGGCCCGTCAGGCCGCCCGGGAGCGGAAGCGGGACCGCCAGGCCGCCGGGGAGGCCGCCCGGCGGGAGAGGGCTGCCCAGCCCGCGGCCCAGCCCAAGGGGAAGGCCCCGGCGGAGAACAGGGGCAAGGCGGCCGCAGCCGCTAAGTCCCCCGTTGGGGAGAAGTCCAAACTCCGCCCCGCCCAGGACACCCGCACCCCCGGCCAGAAGCGCCAGGCGGCGGGCTACAAGCCCAGCAAGACCCTGGACGAAGCCCTCACCGCCCTGGCCCCCAAGGAACCCGCCGCCACCGTCTCCACCCATGTGGCCAGCAAGTCGGAGCGGGATCTGGCCTTTGAGCGGTGGATGGCCGAGGAGCGGCGCATCCAGGCCAAGCAGGGCTACTCCGACGCCCTGGCCGGGGACACGGTGATGGATGCCACCGCCCGGCTCCTGGCCCCCAGGGGTCAGCAGGGCCGACCTGCCGACGCCCCGCGCCGCCGGGACCGCCGGGAGGCCCAGAGCGCCCAGCGGGAGCGGTCTGCCCAAAAGGCCCAGCCG
>CANRLZ010000050.1 GCA_947631595.1 uncultured Oscillospiraceae bacterium | reverse complement strand
CAGAACCGGGACACCTGTATGCGGATGCTCCGCTCCAAGCTGGTGGAGCTTCAGATGCAGGCCCACGCCGAGAAGATCTCTGACCTGAAGGGCGTGCAGATGAAGATCGAGTGGGGCAGCCAGATCCGCAGTTACGTCTTCATGCCCTACCAGCTGGTGAAGGACACCCGCACCGCCTATGAGACCGCCAACATCAACGCCGTCATGGACGGCGACCTGGACGGGTTCATCAACGCCTACCTCACCTGTACGGCCACGGGGAACTGGGCGGAGAAATAACGCTGAAAACACCGTGCCGCCGTGGAGAAGGGCGCCTTCTCCACGGCGTTCGTGTCTGAAAACCGGGTTTTGGGAGGTGGGGATATGCGCGTTTTTTGGCTGGCCTTTGCCGCGTGCCTGCTGGCGGCCTGCGGCGGGCTGCTGGCGGTGTACGTCCGGCGGTGGCTGCGCCTGCGGCGGCGCTGCCGGGAGCTGGAGGAGGAGCTGGAGGGGCTGCGCCGGTCCAGCCGGGAGGGGCAGGCGCGGCAGAAGGACCTGGTGGCCTTTCTGGCCCACGATCTGAAGACGCCGCTGACCTCGGTGGTGGGGTATCTCACCATCCTGGACAGCCGCCCCGACCTCACCGCCCAGGAGCGGGAGCGGTTCACCCATGTGGCGCTGACCAAGGCCCAGCGCCTGGAGGCGCTGCTGGGGGAGTTTTTCGACATCTCCCGGATGGAGCTGCGCCAGGAGGAGGCGCGCCGGGTGGAGGTGGGCTTGAGCCTGCTGCTGGAGCAGCTGGCGGACGAATTCTACCCCCTGCTGGAGCGGGAGGGGCTGACCCTGGAGGCGGACATCCAGGAGCGGCTCACCACCGTGGGCGACCCGGACAAGCTGGCCCGGGTCTTTGACAACCTCCTGCGAAACGCCGTGAGTTACTCCCGCCCCGGCGGGCAGATCCGCCTGACCGCCGCGCGGGAGACCGCCCAGTGGGGAGAGCGGATCGTGGTGCGGGTGGAGAACCAGGGCCAGGGCATCCCGGAGGGGGAGCTGAGCAACATCTTCCAGCGGTTCTACCGCCTGGACGCCGCCCGCTCCACCGCCACCGGCGGCGCCGGGCTGGGCCTGGCCATCGCCAAGGAGATCGTGGAGGACCACGGCGGCGCCATCTCCGCCGAGAGCACCGGGGAGACGGTGGTGTTCCAGGTGACCCTGGACCCCTGGGGTCTGAGAGAGAAAGGTTGAGCCGGAACGCCCGGTTGCGTAACAAGAGGACAAAAAGAGAGCCGCCACAGCTGTGGCGGCTCTTTTTCGCGTCCGGTGGTCACGCCTCGTATTGCAGCTTTTCTACCGTCCAGGTGGAGAGGATCTTCCCGTAGTAGGCGCACAGTTCCCGGGCCAGGTCCAGGTCCAGGTTGCGGTAGTTGCCGCACTCCCGCTCGCTCTTGCCCGGCATGGGGCCGGTGTAGAGCGCGCCCTGGTCGCACACCTGGCGCAGGAGCCAGATCACCTCCTGGTGGCCCAGCTTGCGCCCGTCCACCAGCAGATAAAACCCGGTCTGGCAGCCCATGGGGCCGAAGTAGACCACCGCGTCCTTGTGCTCGCTGTTGCGCAGGAGGGTGGCGAAGAGGTGCTCGGCGGAGTGGAGCTGGGCGTTGGAGAGCAGGTCGCCGGTGTTGGGGCGCTTGAAGCGCAGGTCGTAGGTGACGATGTCCCCGTCCTGCCGGGAGAGGTAAAGCCCTGGGCGGAGCTTGGTGTGATCCACGGTGAAGCTGGCGATGCGGTCCATATTCATCCCTCCAAAATCGCCGCCACGGCGGCGTCCAGGCTCTCCATGGCCCGGTGAAAATTCTCCCGGTACTCCACCTCCTGGGCGGGGGAGAAGAGGTGGTCGGACACCGCCTTTACCGCCTGGAAGGGGAGGCCGTTTCGCAGGCAGACCTGGGCGGCGGCGCCGGCCTCCATGTCGCACACCACCGCGCCGAAGGCGTCTCGCACCCACGCCGCCCGGCGGAAGTCACGGGTGAACTGATCCCCCGTGGCCACCACGCCCCGGACGGCGCCGGGGAGGCCCAGGGGGGCGCAGGGGAAGGCCGTCACGTTGACGGTGGACACAAGCCCCGGCGGGTCGCCGGCCAGGGAGGTGTCCACGTCATGCTGGACGCAGCTCACAGCCGCCACCAGCGCCCCTGGGGGCAGGGCCGCCAGCGCCCCGGCGCACCCGGCGTTGAGCACGCCGGAGACGGCGAAGCGGTCGATGAGAAGCTGCGTGGCCAGGGCGGCGTTCACCTTCCCCACGCCGCCTACGGCCAGGACTTGCCCGCCGGGGAGGGCGTAAAAGGGGACGCCCGCCACCGGCTCCAGGGGCCTGCCCCCCAACTTCTCCAGGAGACCTTGCGCCTCCCGGTCCATGGCGTACAGAATACCCAGTCCCATCGTTACTTTTTCACGTGGACGTGGTTGTGGATGTGGTCCATGCAGTAGCAGAAGTAGCCGTCGCACTGGGAGCAGTAGCGAAACTCCATGTTGGGGTCGTCCGCGTCCGTCTTGCCGCAGACGGCGCACTTGTGCATATACCCCTTCGTCTCCTTGGCCTTGCGCTGGGTCTCCCGGAAGTTGACCACGGTCTGGCTGCGCTGGTGCTGGGCCTTGGCGCGGCCGCGGCCCAGGAGGTCGCGGATGGTGGAGTAGAAGAAGAGGAAGTAGTTGAGGATGGCCACCACCGGCAGGAGCATGAAGAGATACTCCCCGGCCAGGGCCATCATGACCATGTCCAGGACGAACAGCGCCGCGTCCAGCCAGGCCAGCCACTTCACCTTGATGGGGATGATGAAGAAGAGCAGGAACTGCATATCCGGGTAGAGGGTGGCAAAGGCGAAGAACATGGACAGGTTCACGTACTGCATGGAGGTAGTCCCGGCCAGGAAGCCCACGAGGATGTTGAACACCACGCCGCAGAAGTAGAAGAGGGTAAACTTGGTGCTGCCCCACTCCCGCTCCAGGGCGGTGCCGATGAAGTAGTAGAAGTAGAGGAACAGGGCGAAGAACAGCACCCCGCCGGAGTAGGCGGGCACCAGGACGAAGGTGATCAGCCGCCAGACCTGGCCGTGGAGGATGGCGGCGCGGGAGAAGGCCAGCATGGCCGAGAAGGTGCCGGAGCTGAACAGGTCGAAGATGAAGACCAGCAGGTTGCCGATGACGATATAGAGCATGAGGCGGGGGATGCCCAGCCTGGGGTGCTTGTAGGCGAAGCGGTCCAGCCAGGAGTCCACAGAGCGCATGGCGGCGTCTCCTTTCCATGGAAAATCTATCCTAGTGTACCCCATTTTGGGAGGAAAGTCAACGCCGGCATGGCCGCGGGCAGATCAACGGTGGGTTCCCCGCCCGCGCTTTTTTGGTTCGGAGACGGGGGAAGTATTGTCAAAAGTGGGAAAAGGTGATATACTAAACTGCTGTCATATTGATGGAAGACATTTCTCTTGAGGGGAGTTGACTCCTTTGGAAAACGAGAAAAAGACCCTGCTCTCCGGCATCCAGCCCAGCGGGGAGCTGCACCTGGGCAACTACCTGGGCGCCATCAAGAACTGGGCCCAGCTGTCCGACCAGTTTGACTGCTACTGGTTCATGGCCGACCTCCACACCATCACCGTCCGCCAGGTGCCCGCGGATCTGCGCCGCCGCACCCTGACCCAGATCGCCACCTACATCGCCTGCGGCCTGGACCCGGAGCGCAACACCATCTTCGTCCAGAGCCACGTGCCCGCCCACGCCCAGCTGGCCTGGGTACTCCAGTGCTACACCATGTTCGGCGAGCTGAGCCGGATGACCCAGTTCAAGGACAAGTCCGCCAAGCACGCCGACAACATCAACGCCGGCCTCTTCACCTACCCCAGCCTCATGGCCGCGGACATTTTGCTCTACCAGCCGGACTTCGTCCCCGTGGGGGCCGACCAGAAGCAGCACGTGGAGATCTGCCGGGACATCGCCAACCGCTTCAACGGCGTCTACGGCGAGGTGTTCAAGGTGCCGGAACCCTACATCCCCAAGACCGGGGCGCGGGTGATGAGCCTGAACCAGCCGGACACCAAGATGAGCAAGTCCCTGCCCGAGGGGTGCGTCTTCCTCCTGGAAAAGCCGGAGGACATCCTGCGCAAGTTCAAGCGCGCCGTCACCGACTCCGACCGGGACAACCCCGTGCGCTACGACCCGGAGAACAAGCCGGGGGTGGCCAACCTCATGCAGATCTACGCCGCCGTCACCGGCAAGAGCCTCCCGGACATCGAGCGGGAGTTCGCCGGTCAGGGCTACGGCGCGTTCAAGCCCGCCGTGGGCGAGGCGGTGGTGGAGACCCTCCGGCCCATCCGGGAGGAGACGGAGCGGCTCCTGGCGGACAAGGCGTATCTGGAGAGCGTCTACCGCGCCGGGGCGGAGCGGGCGAGCAGGGTCGCCGGCCGCACCCTGTCCAAGGTGTACAAAAAGGTGGGCTTTTTGGCTCCGTAACGAGAGAAATCGAGGTCGATACAGCCAATGAACATCAATCTGAACATCCTGGGCCTGGTGCTGGCCACCCTGGGCGTGGCCTTCCTGGTGGCGCTCATCACCACCCCCATCGTCAAGGAGCTGGCCTACAAGGTGGGCGCGGTGGACGACCCCAAAAAGGACAAGGACCCCGGCCGGCGGATGCACGACCGCCCCATCCCCCGCATGGGCGGCCTTGCCATCTTCCTGGGCTTTTTCGTCAGCGTCCTGCTCTTCGCGCCCCTGGAGCGATCCATGCGGGGGATGATGCTGGGGGCGGTGGTCATCGTAGTCCTGGGCATCTTTGACGACATCTACGACCTGCCCGCCCTCTTTAAATTCGGCGTGCAGATCATCGCCGCCCTGGTCGCCGTGTACGCCGGCAACGTGATCACCACCCTCTCCAACCCCAACGTCCTGTCCGAGAACCCCTACTGGGACTTGGGCTGGCTGGCCATCCCCATCTCCGTGCTCTGGATCGTGGCCTGCACCAACGCCGTCAACCTCATCGACGGGCTGGACGGCCTGGCCTGCGGGGTGAGCACCATCAGCTCTATGACCCTGTTGGTCATCGCCCTGCTGGTGGGAGAGGCCCAGACCTCCATCCTGGTGGCCGCCCTGGTGGGCGGCTGCCTGGGCTTTTTGCCCTACAACCTCAACCCCGCCAAAATCTTCATGGGGGACACCGGCTCCACCTTCCTGGGCTACGCCCTGGGGGTGATCTCCATCCAGGGGCTTTTTAAGGTCTACACCATCATCTCCTTCGTGGTGCCCTTCCTCATGCTGGGCCTGCCCATCTTCGACACCGCCTTCGCCTTCGTCCGCCGCATCGCCCACGGCCAAAGCCCCATGCACCCCGACCGCAGCCACGTCCACCACCGGCTCATCGACATGGGCTTTTCCCAGAAGCAGGCGGTGGCCATCCTCTATGTCATCAGCGCCATCCTGGGCCTGTCGGCGGTGGTGCTCACCACCTCCGGCGCCCTGCGGGCTATGTTGCTGCTCATGGCCTTCTGCGTGGCCGGCGGCGTGGCCATGCGCATCTATCTCCACCAGAACCACCTGGACGCCCCGGCCCAGGAGCCGGAGGACGAGGAGGAGGAGGAGCCATGACGGAGCGGAAAAAAGTCATGTGCGTCTTCGGCACCCGGCCGGAGGCCATCAAAATGGCGCCCCTGGTGCGGGAGCTGGAGCGCCGGGCGGGGCTGGAGAGCCTGTGCTGCGTCACCGCCCAGCACCGCCAGATGCTGGACACCGTCCTGGAGGCGTTCTCCATCACCCCGGACTTCGACCTGGACATCATGGAGGCCCGTCAGAGCCTCTACACCATCACCGCCAAGGCCCTTCTGGGCATGGAGCAGGTGCTCCAGAGGGCCAAGCCCGACCTGGTGCTGGTCCACGGCGACACCTCCACCACCTTCGCCGGCGCCCTGGCCGCCTTTTACGCCCAGGCGCCTGTGGGCCATGTGGAGGCGGGTCTGCGTACCTACGACCGCTACTCCCCCTTCCCCGAGGAGATGAACCGCACCCTCACCGGCGACCTGGCCGTGCTCCACTTCTGCCCCACCGCCGCCAACCGGGACAACCTCCTGCGGGAGGGGATCCAGGCGGGCATCTACCGCACCGGAAACACCGTCATCGACGCGCTGAAGACCACCGTGCGCCCGGACTTCACCTTCCGCACGCCCCTGCTGAACCGGCTGGACTACCGGGACAAAAAGGTGGTGCTGGTGACCTGCCACCGCCGGGAGAACTACGGCCCGCCCATGGAGGCGATCATGACCGCCCTGCGGCGGCTGGCCCAGGACTGCCCGGAGGTGGAGCTGGTCTACCCCGTCCACCTCTCCCCGGTGGTTCAGGAGGTGGCGCACCGCCACCTGGACGGCCTTGAAAACGTCCACCTCATCCAGCCGCTGGACGTGTTGGAGATGCACAACCTCATGGCCCGGGTCTACCTGGTGCTCACCGACTCCGGCGGCCTCCAGGAGGAGGCGCCCGCCCTGGGCAAGCCGGTGCTTGTCCTCCGCCGGGAGACGGAGCGGCCCGAGGCGGTGGCCGCGGGCACTGTCCGCCTGGCCGGCACCGACGAGGAGGAAGTCTACGCGCTGGCCCGGGAACTGCTGGAAAACAGGGACAGCTACGAGAAGATGGCCAAGGCCGTCAACCCCTACGGAGACGGCAGGGCCTGCGTCCGGATCGCCGACGCCATCGAGTACTACTTCGGCCTTCGCGCCGCCCCGCCGGAGGACTGGCAGGGCTGAACCGGTTGGGTCAAAAGGAGGGGAGAGGACATGGAAAAGGGACACCGCAATCTCCTGGCAGCCCTGGTGGCGGTGGTGATGGCCGTCGCCCTGTTTTCCGCCTTCTCCATCAACCTCTTCCACAAGACCCCGGCGGTGGTCCTGCCCAGCCTGGAGCCGCTCCCCGCCGCCTCCGCCCCCGACCCGGGCGCCGCGGGGGACTACCGGCGGGTGGAGGTCACCCGGGACACGGTGCAGCAGGTAGTGGCCACCCTGGAGCGGCCGGAGAGCTATACCCGCTCTGTGAACGTGGAGACCGTGGGCGGTACCGGGACGACCGGCGAGACCACCGCCCAGGTGACGGTGGACGGCGGCTGGACCAGCAGCCAGCTCACCCTGCCCGACGGGCGGGTGTGCCACAGCGTCGTGGGCGAGGGCAAGCGCTATGTCTGGTACGCCGGCCAGCGCCGCTGGCAGGAGTACGACGCCTCCGACCACTCCGCGGACTTGGCCCAGCGCCTGCCCACCTATGAGGACGTGCTGGCCGCGGACAAGGCCAACATCGTGGAGGCCCAATATGTCCTCACCGGCTCGCTGCCCTGCGTCTACATCGCCGTTGCCGAGCCGGAGTTTGGATATGTAGAGAGCTACTGGGTGTCGGTGGACACCGGGCTTCTGGTCCGGGCGGAGAGCAGCAAGGACGGTCAGGTGTTCTACCGCATGAGCGGCTACACCGTGGAGACCCCCGCCGCCCCCAGCCTCTCCTTCGCCCTGCCCGACGGCACCGTGCTCCACACTACGTCTCTCCCGGACGGAGCAGAAACGCCAGCGCCAACGCAATGAGCAGTTCCAGATCGTCCCCGTCCTCCAGGATGAGCAGCGCCGCGATGAGACCCAGCAGGATATCCCCGGCGTCCAGATCCCGCAGCCCCAGTTTTTCCAGCAGGGCGGAGAGGGCACGGCTCACCTGATCCCCGTCCCCTCCGCCCCGGAGCAGCCCGCGCAGCAGCTCGCCCAACCCGCCGCCCGCCCTGGGCGGCGTCTCTGTCTGGTTCGGCGGGATAGGCCCATAGTCCTCTTGGGGAATGTAGCGGTTATACATCGCCTTCCACCCCTCCCCGCAGCCCGTCCAGCGCCGCCCGCACCGTCCGGGAGAGGCGAACGATGCGGATGGCCTTGTCCAGTTTCCCCTGCCGCTCCTGGGCCAAGAAGGGCCGCAGCGCCCGCAGGAGGGCGGCCCTCGGGTCGTCCGGATCCCGCCACACCGCCAGCGCCCGCATCCCCGCCGCCAGGAGCCGTGGATCCAACTCCGGCGGCGGCGCGGCCTCCGGCGAACCCTGCTCAGAGGCCGGCCCCGCCGCGTCTTCCACAGGGGGCGGAGCCTCCGCCGGGGCGGCCGGCGGCTGGTCGGCGTCCTGGCCCTGCCCCGGCTCGCCCAGGGAATGGGCCAGGGACATGATCCGGCTCATGGCCTGGGGGTCGTTCAGGATCGCCCCCAACGTCTCCTCCCACTGGGCCACCGCCCCCGCCTCCTCTCCTTATTTCCCGGCCTTCCTGCCGATGCCCTCCATCGCCTTGGCGCCCCTGGGGTCGGAGCGCACCTTGTCCACGATCTGGCGCAGCGCCGCGCTGTCGCCCCCCGCCGCCGCCTGGGCCGCCTGGCGGAGCTGGGCGCCCCCCGCCTGCTGGAGCAGCTGGGCCAGCGCCTTGGCCTCCTGGCTCTGGAGCAGCTGGGCCAGCGCCGCCGGATCCTCCAGCAGCGCCGCCCCCTTGGGGTCGCGCCGCAGGGCCTCCATCGGGTCTTGCCTGGGCATATCCATCCCCCCTTTCATCCCAGTATATGAGATTTCCATAGGAAGGTGACCCGAAATGCGCTCCCTGGTTTTTTCCGACTCCCACGGCCGGGTCCAGCCCATGCTGGACGCTGTGGCGACCTACCGCCCCGATGTGGTCTTTCACCTTGGCGACGTGGTTCGGGACGGCGATCAAGTCCGCGCCGCCTACCCCGATCTGCCCTTCTACCAGGTGCCCGGCAACTGCGACTTTCTGGGCGGCAGGATGGAGCGGGAGGGGGTCGCCCGCCTGGAGGGGAAGACGGTCTTCTACCTCCACGGCCACACCCGCTATGTCAAGTCCGGCCTGGGGCCGGCGGTGACCCAGGCTAAGGCCCTGGGCGCCGACCTGCTCCTCTTCGGCCACACCCACGCCCCCCTGGCGGCGGACTACGGCGACCTTCTGGCCGTCAACCCCGGCGCCGTCCAGGATGGCCGCTGCGCCCTGCTCACCTGGGAGCGCGCCGGGGCGATCCAGCACATCCCCCTCCAGCTCTAAAAAATTTTTCAGAAAAAACGCAATTACCTCTTGCAAGTTCGCCCCCGGCGTGATAGAATACCCTAGTCCCTGAGAGAGGCAAATTGCATATCCGGGTGTGGCGAAGTTTGGTATCGCGCTTGACTGGGGGTCAAGAGGCCGTGGGTTCAAGTCCCGCCACTCGGACCAAAAAATTACGGAGTTCGGCAAAAAGGCCGAACTCCGTAATTTTTTCTCACAATTCTTGCGGTAAGCCCCACGTCGTACCAGAATCATACCAGAACAGGGTAAGAGGCATTGACACCAGATTTAACGGGATGGGGCGAGGGATTTGCCGAGCTTGCGGGCGGCGGCTTGTCGCACCTTCTCCTGGACATGGAGGTAATGCTGGGTCATCTCCATGTCGGCGTGGCCTACCATACTTTGAATGGTCTCCATGTCCAC
>CANRLZ010000049.1 GCA_947631595.1 uncultured Oscillospiraceae bacterium | reverse complement strand
TCCTCGTTGGCGGTCACTTCCACGGTGTAGGTATCCTCGCCCACGGTGTAGGTGTACTCGACCTTCTCCACCTCGTAACCGTCGGCGGGGGTGACGGTGAGGGTGACGGCGTCGCCCTTCAGGAAGTACACGTCGCCGTCCTTCTTCTCCACGGTGACGGTACCGTTCTCAGTCTCCGCCACGTCGACCTTGTAGGTCTTCTCCTTGAAGGTGGCCTTGACCGTGACGTCCGCGCCGGGCATCTCGAAGGTGTAGGCGCCGTCGGCCTCGGTCACTTCCACGGTGTAGGTGTCCTCACCAACGGTGTAGGTGACCTCGATCTCATCCAGCTTGTAGCCGTCGGCGGGGGTGACGGTGAGGGTGACGGTGTCGCCCTCCACGTGGTACGTCTCGTCGACCTCCACGGTGCCGTTCTCGCTCTTCTCCACGGTGACGGCGTACTTCACCGGCTTGAAGGCGGCGGTGACGGTGACGTCGGCGGCGGGCATTTCAAAGGTGTACGCGCCGTCCTCGTTGGCGGTCACCTCCACCGTCGCGGCGTCCTCGCCCACGGTGTAGGTGTACTCGATCTTATCCACCTCGTAACCGTCGTCAGGGGTGACGGTGAGGGTGACGGTGTCGCCCATGAGGAAGTAGGCGGGGTCGCCCGCCACGGCCACGGCGCCGTTCTCGCTCTCCTCCACGGTGACCGTGTACTTCACCGCCCGGAAGGCGGCGGAGACGGTGACGTCCTCGGCGGGCATCTTGAAGGTGTACGCGCCGTCGGCCCCGGCCTCCACCGTCTCGGTGATGTCGCCGTAGGTGATGGTGACCTGCTCCGCCTCGTAGCCCATGTCGGGGGTGACGGTGAGGGTCACGGTCTCACCGGCCTTGGCCTCCGCGCCGGCGGTCACCTGGCCGTTCTCGGCGGCCTCCACGGCGATCTTGCTGGTCTTCTCGGGGACGTTGTTGCCGTTGGTGGAGGTGATGGCGTAGGCGGAGAATTTGTTGGTATAAATGTAGATCAGGTTGTGCTCCAGGTCGGCCCAGAAGGTCCCGTCCACGGGTTCGTCAGGTTCGGCCCAGAGCTTGGTGAAGGCCTGCACCGCGCCGTCATGGTAGCGGTGGACGGCGACGTTGGTCCTGCCGCCCATGGAGTAGGGGACGACGATGGTCAGGACGTTTTTCGTCACGGGGATCTCGGTGACCCCGCTGCTGTTGTCCACTTTTTCCACCTTGAAATCGTGGATCTGATACTCCACCTGGCCATTGGCGGCGTTGGTGAATTCCTCCCGGATGGCGTTACCCAGTTCCGTGATTCCGAGCAGTGTGCCCGGGGCGGAGTGGCCGTAATACCAGTCGGTCAGGTACAGCGTGAAGGGGGTGGGGTCGCTCTCCGCCTGCGCCACGGCCTCCTCCTGCAATCCGCCCACCACCACATCGGGGTTGGAGCCGGCCGTAGCCACACCGCCGCTGACGACGGACAAGACGAGCTTGGAACTCACATCGCTTGTGGGGATGGTCAGGTCCTGCTCCAGCGCATCGGCGGCGGAGACCGTCACAAGAACGGTCACGGTCTTCCCCTCCGGGATGGTCGCCACCACGTTGTAGACGCCGGGGGCTACGTCGGAGAAGGTATACGCGCCGGTGGCGTCGGACGTGGTCGTGGCCACCGTGGTCTTGCCCTGCTTGAGTTCCACGCTCGCGCCGCTGACGGCCTCCCCCGCCTGCGTGGTGACCGTGCCGGAAATGCCCCAGAGGTCCAACGTGCGGGTGGCGCCGCACACCGAGCAGGTATCTGTGCGCGTCCCGTCCACGGCCGCGCCCACCGTCCAGGTGTGGTCGCCGCGGCTGAACTCCGCGCCGCAGACCGAGCACTGTTTGTAGTGCTGGCCGGTCTGCGCGTCATTCAGCCACGCATCCGGGTCGGCGGCGTGCGCCTCCGCCTCATGCCTGACCTCGTCGCAGACGCCGGCGCCCGCGCAGGCGTGCCAGTGCTCCGTCTCGTCGTAGGTCCAGCCCTCTTCCCACTGGTGGACGTGCTCCGCGAACCAGAGCTGGCCGTCCTCCCGGTACTCCACGAAGAAGCCGGGGGTCTTGGAGACGAAGGAGTCAACGTCCCCGCTCACAGCGCCCTCGGCGAATTGACACGCCTCGGTGATGGGGGTGGTATACACCGTGTAGGGTTCCGGCGCGCCGGTAAAGTCCTTCAGGGTGATGATATCTCCACTTTTCAGCCAGATGCTGGCGGCGGTATCATCCCCCTCGCCGCCGATCAGGGCGGGGGAGCCGGAGAGGGTAAGGGACCCGGAGGCCTGGATGGCGCGATAGCCCGAGGAGATGGTTCCGCCGGAGATCTCCATGGCGCCGGTGCCGCTCACGGCGACCTGCTTGGCGGCGATCACCGCTCCGCCGCGCATCTCAAAGGTCCCGCCGGCCGAGACGTACACGTTCTGGTCGTAAATACTCCCCTCGGTACTGCTCAGCGTCCCGCTGAGCAACCGGAAAGTGCCGCCCTTCTTGATGTAGACGGCAGAGCTGGTATGGGCGATGGTCCCGCCCTCCCCGCAGTCGGAGACAGTCAGGTCGCACCCATCTTCGGCGTAGACCTTGCCGTTCAGGGTGTGGCCATTCAGGCACAGGGCGGACGTGCCGGCGATGTACAGGGACATGCCGCCCACTGTGGTAGCGCTGGACAGCGTCATGTCCTCTGCCAGGTAATAGTTCCCCTCGGGGAGTTTGTTGTCAGAGTAGGTCGTCTCCCCGGCCTTGAGCAGGGCTTTTCCGCCCTCGCTGTCCGCCTCCAGCGACAGGGGGATCCAAACCGCGCCGTCGTCGTCGGGGTGGGTATGGGTCTCGGCGGCCAACGCCCCCGGAAGGGCGCCGGGAGCCAGAGCGGCCACCAGGCACACCGCCAGAAGGGTCGCCAGCGCCCGCTTCCAAATTCCTTTCTTCATAAGTCCTCCTCCTTATGGAAATTGTGTTGTGAAGCCAGACCATAAAGCCATACACAGGTTGGTATAGCACAAGGCAGAAGGGATTGTCAATGACAGCCTGCCACAAATCAAGAGTGAATTTATTTGGATTATTGTGAAAAATTATACACGGGCAAAACCAGCGCAAAAGGCCGGTTTTTTTCGCGGCTGTCCGCGGCGCTCCGCCCGCATCCCCCGGACAAAAACAAGGACAGCCGCAGCTTTCGCTGCGGCTGTCCTGTGTGGTTTATTCGCGCGGCTTATTCCAGCACCGCGCCCCTGGCGGCGCTGGTGACCAGCTTGGCGTACCGGGCGAGGTAGCCGGTGGTGACCGCCGGGGGCTTGGGGGTCCACTTGGCCCGGCGGGCGGCCAGGGTGGCCTCGTCCACCAGCAGGTCGATCTTGCAGTTGGGGATGTCGATGGCGATCTGATCCCCCTCCTCCACCAGGGCGATGGGGCCGCCCTGGGCGGCCTCGGGGCAGACGTGGCCGATGGAGGCGCCCCGTGTGGCGCCGGAGAAGCGCCCGTCGGTGATGAGGGCGACCTCCTTGTCCAGGCCCATCCCGGCGATGGCGGAGGTGGGGTTGAGCATCTCCCGCATCCCAGGGCCGCCCTTGGGGCCTTCGTAGCGGATGACCACCACGTCGCCGGAGACGATCTTGCCGTTGTAGATGGCGTCGATGGCGTCCTCCTCGCTGTCAAAGACCCGTGCGGGGCCGGTGTGGGTCATCATCTCAGGGGCCACGGCGGCCTGCTTGACCACGCAGCCCTCGGGGGCCAGGGTGCCCTTGAGCACGGCGATGCCGCCGTAGGGGGAGTAGGGCCTGTCGATGGGCCGGATGATCTCCTCGTCCAGGTTGACCACGCCCTCCAGATTCTCCGCAATGGTCTTGCCGGTGACGGTCATGAGGGAGGTGTCCAGGAGGTTTTTCTTGGTCAACTCCTTCATCACCGCCCAGACCCCGCCGGCGGCCTCCAGGTCCTCCATAAAGGTGTCCCCGGCGGGGGCGAGGTGGCAGAGGTTGGGGGTCTTGCGGGAGATCTCGTTGGCCATGTCGAAGTCGATGTCCAGCCCGCACTCGTGGGCGATGGCGGGCAGGTGGAGCATGGAGTTGGTGGAACAGCCCAGGGCCATGTCCACCGTCTCGGCGTTGTGGAAGGCGGCGGGGGTCATAATGTCCCGGGGGCGGATGTTCCGGCGCACCAGCTCCATGATCTGCATCCCCGTGTGCTTGGCAAGGCGCAGGCGGTGGGACCACACCGCGGGGATGGTGCCGTTGCCTCGGAGGGCCATGCCCAGGGCCTCGGTGAGGCAGTTCATGGAGTTGGCGGTGTACATCCCGGAGCAGGAGCCGCAGGAGGGGCAGGCGTTCTCCTCGAAGTCCCGCACCCCCTCGTCGTCCAGCTTGCCGGCCTTGTAGGCCCCCACCGCCTCGAACATATGGGACAGGCAGGAGCGCCGCCCGTCCTGGAGCCGGCCGGCCAGCATGGGGCCGCCGGAGCAGAAGATGGCGGGGATGTTCAGCCGCGCCGCGGCCATGAGCAGGCCGGGGACGTTCTTGTCGCAGTTGGGGATGAGCACCAGGCCGTCAAACTGGTGGGCGATGGCCATAGCCTCGGTGGAGTCGGCGATCAGGTCCCGGGTCACCAGGGAGTACTTCATGCCGATGTGGCCCATGGCGATGCCGTCGCACACGGCGATGGCGGGGAACTCCACCGGGGTGCCCCCGGCGGCGCGGATCCCGGCCTTCACCGCCTGGGCGATCTTGTCCAGGTTCATGTGGCCGGGGACGATCTCATTGTAGGAGCTGACCACCCCGATAAGGGGCCGCTCCAGCTCCTCGGCGGTGTACCCCAGGGCGTAGAACAGGGAGCGGTTGGGGGCGCGCTCCACCCCTTTTTTCACGTTGTCACTCTGCATCGTTGTCGCCTCCGAATATTTTTCCCTCAGAGCTGGAAGTCCATATCCAGGCTCCAGGTGCGGGTCTCTCCGGGCTGCATCCAGAACGCGCCGGGGCGGGCCATCAGGTCGTGGGAGTCGTTCACCTGGCCGTCCCACGGCTCCATGCACAAAAAGCCGGGCACTCCGGCGGGCGCCCACAGGACGGTGCAGAACCAGCCCTTGGTGGCCACCTGGATGTACTTGCCGCTGGCCTTGTGTTCCAGGCGGCACCAATCCCCCGCGTCCTTGCGGACGATGGGGCCTGCGTCGAACATGGACGGCTCCACGTCCAGCACCGCGCCGCCCTCCAGGCGGATGACGTAGTCGCCCAGGGCGCTGCCGGGGACGAAGGGCACCCGGAAACCGGGGTGGTAGCCCATCTGGGTGGGCATGGGCTTGTCCGAGGTGTTGGTGGCGGTGCAGATGGTGTGGGCCTTGGCGCCCTCCAGCTTGTGGACCGTCTCAAAGGAGAACTTCCAGGGCCAGGGTTCGCCGCCGTCCCAGTCAAAGCGGAAGGTCAGGCTGTCCGGCGTCTGGGCGATGAGCTTGTGGGGAAAGTCCCGGACGAAGCCGTGCTTGGAGGTGACGGTGTGGCGGACGCCGTCGGCCTCGAACCAGTCGTCCTGGATGACCCCGCACCAGGGGAAGCAGACCGGGGCGCGGAAGCCCCAGATGTCCGGGTCGCCGCCCCAGATCAGCTCCTGGCCGTCCGCCTTGCGGATGTTCCACAAAAGGCCGCCCAGCTCGTTGGCTGTCAGCGTCAAAGCGCCGTTTTGGATGGTGTGCTCCATGAGAAGACCTCCTTGTTCATAATTTGGCTGCTCCCATCATACCACCCCCGGCGGCAGATTGCAAGGACTAGCCCGGCGGCAAAAGCGGTTGCCTTGGCGGGAGATCTGTGTTACAATAGCCGCCGCGCGGGGGCGGCACCATACGACCGCCCCGCGGCCGGGAGGAGAGCGGAGCATGAAAAAAGTCCTGTCCTTTCTGAAAAAAGAACCCACCCTATGCGCCGCGGCGGCGCTGGCGCTGGGGTCGATGTGCGCCGTTCCACCCTCGGCGGCCTATTGGGACTACATCGACTTCCGGGTGCTGGGCCTGCTGTTCTGCCTGATGGCGGTGGTGGCGGGGTTTCAGTCCTGCGGATTTTTTCAGCTTCTGGCCCAGGACATCCTGGGCAAGTGCGGCTCCTGCCGGACGCTGCGGGTGCTGCTGGTGGCCCTCCCCTTCTTCTGCTCCATGCTGGTGACCAACGACGTGTCCCTCATCGCCTTCGTCCCCTTCGCCATCCTGGCCCTGAACACCCTGGGGCAGCGCCGGGACATCATCCGGGTGGTGGTGCTCCAGACGGTGGCGGCCAACCTGGGCAGCATGGCCACCCCCGTGGGCAACCCCCAGAACCTCTACCTCTACGCCCGCTACGGCCTGGACGCCGGGGCGTTTTTCTCCACGCTGCTCCCCCTGGTGGCGGTGAGCTTCGTCCTGCTGATGGCCGCCTCCGCCTGGGGGGAGACCCGCCGGGCGGAAGTCCACTTTGACCGGCCCGCCCGCCTCACCCACCGGGGGCACTTCGCGGTGTATCTGGCCCTGTTCGGGGCGTGTCTGCTGTGCGTGTTCCGGGTGCTGCCCTATCAGCCGCTGACGGCGGCGGTGTTTTTGGTGATGCTGGCCCTGTCCCCGGAGATCTTAAAAAAGGTGGACTACGGCCTGCTCCTCACCTTCGTGTTCTTCTTCATCTTCAGCGGCAACCTGGGCCGCCTCACCTCCATCCACGCCCTCCTGGCCGACCTGCTGGAGCGGAACACCCTCCTGGCCTCGGCGGCGGTGAGCCAGGTCATCAGCAACGTCCCCGCGGCGGTGCTCCTCTCCGGGCTGACGGAGAACTGGAAGGGGCTGCTGTTGGGCGTTGACGTGGGCGGTCTGGGCACCCCGGTGGCCTCCCTGGCCAGCCTCATCTCCCTGAAGCTCTACATGGCCACCCCGGAACACACCCTGGGCCGCTACCTCCTGGTCTTCACCCTGGTCAACCTGGTCGCCCTGCTCCTCCTCCTCCCCCTGGCCGCGCTCCTGTGACAGCCCGTGAAAAAGTGCCCGCGGCGAATGTCGCGGGCACTTTTCTCTGTGCTATTTTTTGTTGGCGCGGTCGCGCCGGAAGGCGATGAACTGGTTGTTGTAGAGGGTCTGCATATACTTGGCAAGGCGGGTGTAGAGGGGCTGTGCCTCCTCGCCGAACTCCTCCTCCAACTGTTTCCCCAGGGCGGTGATGTCCGTCTCCCCGTCCATGCGGAGCCACAGGAAGCTGCCGTAGGCGTCCAGCCGGACGTGGCTCACCCGGGGGCGGTGGAAAACCTTCTGGGCGATGGCGGCGTAGACGCCGGTGTGGATCATGTCCACCGTCACCAGGCCGTTCTCCTCGCTCCAGGTGAACTTGGGGTTTCGCAGGGGGATGTAGTCCAAAAAGTTCGCCTTTTTCCGCTTCATGACCGCTTACTGCTTCTTCTTGCCGGCGCGCAGGCAGGTCCACAGGATGGTGCCCAGCAGCAGGGCGAAGAACACCAGGCCGCCGATGTTGCCCAGGTTCACCGCGCCGGAGATGTTCACCACGTCGGCCAGGGTGCGCCCGTCGCCCAGCTTCACCACCGCCAGCACCGCCAGCAGGATGCCCACGATGCCCTCGCCGGCGATGAGGCCGGAGGTATACAGCACGCCGGACTGGATGGCGTCCTCCCGGTCCTTCTCGCTCTTGACCTTGCGCTTCTCCAGGAAGAGGCGCACCAGGCCGCCGGCCATGATGGGGGTGGACAGGTGGATGGGCAGGTACAGGCCGATGGCGAAGGGCATGACCGGCACGCCCAGGACCTCGACCACGATGGCGATGAACACGCCCACGAACACCAGGGTCCAGGGCAGGTTGCCGCTCATAACGCCCTCCACCACCATCTTCATCAAACTGGCCTGGGCGGCGGGCAGCTCGGCGCTGCCGTAGCCCCAGGCGCTGTTGAGGAGGTAGAGGATGCCGCCCACGGTGAGGGCGGAGACCACGCAGCCGATCATCTCGCCGATCTGCTGCCTCTTGGGGGTGGCGCCCACCAGGAAGCCGGTCTTCAGGTCCTGGGAGGTGTCGCCGGCGATGGCGGCGATGATGCAGATCAAAGCGCCGATGGTGATGGCGGCCACCATGCCGGGGGTGCCGGTGGTGCCGGTGACCTTCAGGAGGATGGTGGAGACAAGCAGCGTGGCGATGGCCATGCCGGACACCGGGTTATTGGACGAGCCGATCAGACCCACCATCCGGGAGGACACGGTGGCGAAGAAGAAGCCGAAGAGAATGACCACCAGGGCGCTGAAGAAGTTCAGCGGAATGGCGGGGATGAGCCACATGGCAAGGGCGATGAGCACCACGCCGCAGAGAACCACCCGCATGGAGAGGTCCTGCTCGGTGCGCAGGGTGCCGGCGCCGTTCTTACCGTAGCCGCCGATGGCGTCCCGGAAGGCGCGGATCATCATGGGCAGGGTCTTGATGAGGCTCAGGATGCCGCCGGTGGCCACCGCCCCGGCGCCGATGTACTTGACGTAGTTGCTCCACAGCGCCCAGGTGCCGCCCTCGGCGAAGACCTGGGAGATGGGCACCGTGGCGGGGTAGATGGTCAGGTCGCTGCCAAAGAGGGCGATGAGCGGCATGATCACCAGCCACGCCAGCGTGCCGCCGGCAAAGAGGTAGGAGGAGACCTTCACGCCGCAGATGTAGCCCACGCCGGCCAGGGCGGGGAGTACGTCCATGCCGATGCCCGCGCCCTTGTAGGGGGTGATGGAGTAGTCCACCTCGCTGGGGAAGAGCTTCAGGCCGTCGGCGATGAACTTATAGAGGGCGGCCACACCCAGACCGGTGAAGACGGTGGCGGCCTTGGCGCCGCCCTCCTCGCCGGCCACCAGGACCTCGGCGCAGGCCTGGCCCTCGGGGTAGGTGAGAACGCCGTGTTCCTTGACGATCAGAGCGCTGCGCAGGGGGATCATGAGCAGCACGCCCAGAAGGCCGCCGCACAGGGCGATGAGGCCGATCTCCACCAGGGTGGGGGCGCTGCCCACACCCTCCTGCGCCCACATGAAGAGGGCGGGCAGGGTGAAGATGGCGCCGGCGGCCAGGGACTCACCGGCGGAGCCGATGGTCTGGACCATGTTGTTCTCCAGGATGGAGTCCCGGCGGAGGATCTTGCGGATGATGCCCATGGAGATGACCGCCGCGGGGATGGAGGCGGAGACGGTCATGCCCACCTTCAGGCCCAGGTAGGCGTTGGCGCCGCCAAAGATGATGGCCAGCAGCGCGCCGATGATGATCGACGTCACCGTCAGCTCCGGCAATACCTTATTTGCCGGAATAAAGGGTTGGAATTCTTGCTTGTCCAAAACCGATCGCTCCTCTCTTTTCCCATGTGACAAAGTGGGTTCTTATATTATAGGTAATTTTTCCACATTTCGCCCAGTTTGTGTTGCTCCGACCCCGGCCGCCGCCTCTCCGGGCCGTAAGTGAAGTACGCCACACAGCGACAAAGCCCCGGAGGCGTCTGCCTCCGGGGCCTTTCAGCTTGTCAAAAAAGCCTCGCAGAGTTTCGCGCCGCTAGGCGCGAAAGACTCATAGGAAATTTTTT
>CANRLZ010000048.1 GCA_947631595.1 uncultured Oscillospiraceae bacterium | reverse complement strand
AGATGGCTCGGTAGCTCAGTTGGTTAGAGCGCCGGCCTGTCACGCCGGAGGTCGAGGGTTCAAGTCCCTTCCGAGTCGCCATTTGCCTCTGTAGCTCAGTTGGTAGAGCAGCGGACTGAAAATCCGCGTGTCGTTGGTTCAATTCCGACCGGAGGCACCAAAAGCTCCGTTGGGTGGGTGCGCCCATCCAACGGAGTTTCCCCCTAAGACGGCATCGCGTACAGGATGCGGGTGTAGCTCATCTGGTAGAGCGCCACCTTGCCAAGGTGGAGGTAGCGAGTTCGAGCCTCGTCACCCGCTCCAATTTTTCTCCCACGTTGCCCATTTCTGATGGGTGGGTTTCCCGCAGCGGCCCAACTCGCTACCTCCACCCAAAAACGCGGTGTGCCGCGTTTTTCATAATCAAGAGGTGCGGGGTCCCCGGCCGGCTGGCCGGACGGGGTGCGGAAGCGAGTTCGAGCCTCGTCACCCGCTCCAATTTTCCCCAGCGTTGTCCATTTCCGGTGGGCGCGATATTTCGCATGATGTTCCACCTCCCCGCATAGACTGGAAGCACGGCGACATAGCCAAGTGGTAAGGCAGAGCTCTGCAAAAGCTCCACCCCCAGTTCGAGTCTGGGTGTCGCCTCCAGAACCAAAACGAAGCGCCGACCAAAGCGGTCGGCGCTTCGGATTTTATCGGGGGAAGGGACTCCCCCGAGGCCGGTGGACAGGGGGAGGCGCTGCCGGTAGAATAAGCTGGAAGAGAGGTGGCCGCTATGCGCTACGCCCAGATCCGTCCTGCCACCTTCCTCGCCCGGCCCAACCGCTTTGTGGCGCGGGTGGAGCTGGACGGGCGGGAGGAGACGGTACACGTGAAAAACACCGGGCGGTGCCGGGAGCTGCTGGCGCCGGGGTTCCGGGTCTACCTGGCGGCGGCGGAGAACCCGGCGCGCAAGACGGGCTACGACCTGGTGGCCGTCCAGCGGGGCGACCGGCTCATCAACCTGGACGCCCAAGCCCCCAACAAGGTCTTCGGGGAGTGGGCCGCCGGCGGCGGACTGCCTGGGCTTACCCTGCTGCGGCCGGAGACCGCCTGGGGGGAGTCCCGGTTCGACTTCTACTGGGAGTCGGCCGCCCAGCGGGGCTTTGTGGAGGTGAAGGGGGTCACGCTGGAGGTGGACGGCGGGGCGTATTTCCCCGACGCCCCCACGCTCCGGGGGGTGAAGCACCTCCGGGAGCTGGCCGCCGCCCGCGCCCAGGGCTACCGGGCGGCGGTGTGCTTCGTCATCCAGATGGAGGGGGTGGACTTCTTCTCCCCCAACGACGCCACCCACCCCCAGTTCGGCCAGGCGCTCCGGGAGGCCGCGGCGGCGGGGGTGGAGGTCTGGGCCTACGACTGCGCGGTGACCCCGGACAGCCTGACGCTGCGCGCGCCGGTGCCCCTGCGGCTTTAGCTCCACACAAAAAACGGGCCTGTCCCCGGCGGTGGCCGGGGGCAGGCCCGTTTGTATTACAGTTCTTCCAGCTTGCGCCGGAGGGTCTCGTTCACCAGCTTCGGCTCTCCCTGGCCCTTCAGGGCCTTCATGCACTGGCCCACCAGGAAGCCGAACGCCTTCTCCTTCCCGCCCCGCAGGTCGGCCACCGACTGGGGGTTGTCCGCCAGCACCTGGGCCACCACCGCCTCGATGAGGCCGGTGTCCCGCACCTGGGACAGACCGTGGGCGCGGACGTACTCGTCCACGTCGCCGTTGTCCTCAAAGACGGCGTCCAGCACCGCCACGGCAGTGTTGCGGTTCAGGCTCCCCTCCTCCACCAGCGCCAGGAGCCGGCACAGGCGGTCCGGGGTGAAGGCCATCCGCCCCGGCTCCTGGCCCAGCTCCTTGAGCTTGCGGAGCACCTGGGTCATGATCCAGTTGCAGGCGGTCTTGGGTTCCGCCCCCAGGGCCACGCACTCCTCGAAGTAGTCCGCCAGGGCCTTTTCCGAAGTCATCATCCCCGCGTCGTAGGCGGACAGGCCGTACTGGGCCTGGTAGCGCTCCCGCTTGGCCTCCGCCATCTCCGGCATCTGGGCGCGGAGGCGGGCTAAGTCGTCGTCGCCAATCTGGATGGGCGGCAGGTCCGGCTCGGGAAAATAGCGGTAGTCCTGGGCGTTCTCCTTGGAGCGCATGGGGTAGGTGGCGTCCTTGTTCTCGTCCCAGCGGCGGGTCTCCTGGACCACCCGCTTGCCCTCCTGGATGCGCTCGATCTGCCGCTGGGCCTCGTACTGGACGGCGCGGGTGATGGCCTTGAAGGAGTTGAGGTTTTTCATCTCCGTGCGGGTGCCCAGCTCGTCGCTCCCGGCGGGGCGGACGGAGAGGTTCACGTCGCACCGCAGGGAACCCTCCTGCATCTTGCAGTCGGACACGCCCAGGTATTGCAGGGTCTCCCGCAGCTTTTCCAGGTAGGCTACCACCTCTTCCCCGCTGCGGAAGTCCGGCTCGGTGACGATCTCGATGAGGGGCACGCCGCAGCGGTTGTAGTCGCACTGGGTCTGATCCTGCCAGGGGTCGTGGACCAGCTTGCCCGCGTCCTCCTCCATGTGCAGCTCGTGGATGCCGATGGTCTTGCGGCCGCCGTCGGGCAGGGGGAAGCTCACCTTCCCATCCCGGCCGATGGGCAGGTAGAGCTGGCTGATCTGATAGGCCTTTGGGAGGTCGGGGTAGAAGTAGTTCTTCCGGTCGAACCGGCAGTTCTGGGTCACGGTACACCCAAGGGCCAGGCTGGCCTTTACCGCGTACTCCAGCACCTTCTCGTTGAGCACCGGCAGCGCCCCAGGCATCCCGGTACACACCGGGCAGCAGTGGGTGTTGGGCGCGCCGCCGAACTGGGTGGTGCAGGAGCAGAAGATCTTTGTGGCCGTGGCCAGCTCCACGTGGGTCTCCAGGCCGATCACAGTCTCCCAAGTCATGCTCTCACCTCCCGCTGGTAGGCGTCCGCCGCCTTCAAAACCATGGCGTCTCCCATGGCCGGGCCGATGAGCTGCGCCCCGATGGGCAGCCCCGCCTCGTCCGCCCCGCAGGGCACCGAGACGCCCGGCAGACCCGCCAGGTTCACCGGCACGGTGTAGATGTCGGACAGGTACATCTTCAAGGGGTCGGACAGGCTCTCCCCCAGCCGGGGCGCGGCGGTGGGCGCCACGGGGGTGAGGAGCAGGTCGAACCGCTCAAAGGCCGCCCGGTAGGCCGCGGCGATCACCGCCTTGACCTGGAGGGCTTTTTTGTAGTAGGCGTCAAAGTAGCCGGAGGAGAGGACGAAGGTGCCCAGCAGGATCCTCCGCTTGGCCTCCCAGCCAAAGCCCTGGGTACGGGTCTTGTTGTAGAGGTCGGTGAGGTCCTCGTAGCCCTCCGCCCGCCAACCGTATTTCACCCCGTCGAACCGAGCCAGATTGGAGCTGGCCTCGGCGCAGGCCAGGATGTAGTAGGTGGGCACGGCGTAGTCCATGATGGGCAGGGAGAACTCCTCCACCGTCGCGCCCCGAGCCTCCAAGGCTTTCGCGAACGCCCGAACCGCCCGCTCCACCGCCTCGTCCAGCCCCTGGCCAAAACACTCCTGGGGGAGGCCGACGCGCACCCCCCGCAGGTCGCCGTCCAGGGAGGCCAGGACATTTCCGTAGGGGCCGGCCACGCTGGTGGCGTCGTGACGATCCGCCCCGGCGATCTGATCCAGGATGGCGGCGCAGTCACGGGCGTCCCGAGCCAGGGGGCCGATCTGATCCAGCGACGAGGCGTAGGCGATCAGGCCGTAGCGGCTGACGGCGCCGTAGGTGGGCTTCATGCCGGTGACGCCGCAGTAGGACGCGGGCTGGCGGATGGAGCCGCCGGTGTCGCTGCCCAGGGCGTACCAGCCCATCCCGGCGGCCACCGCCGCCGCCGCGCCGCCGGAGGACCCGCCGGGCACCCGCTCCAGGTCCCTGGGGTTCTTCACCGGCCCAAAGCAGGAGGTCTCGGAGGTGGACCCCATGGCGAACTCGTCCATGTTCAGCTTGCCCAGGAGTACCGCCCCGGCCTCCTCCAGCCGCTCCGCCGCGGTGGCGGAATAGGGGGGCGTGAAGCCGCCCAAGATCTTGCTGGCGCAGGTGGTGGGGATGTCCCTGGTGCAGAGGTTGTCCTTCAGGCCCATGGGCACGCCGTAGAGGGGCGGGCTGTCAGGGGTCAGAGCCGCTTGCAGCCGCTCCGCCCGCTCCATGGCCTGTTGGCCCAGGACGGTGATGTAGGCGTTGTTTTGGGGGTTCTCCGCCGCCACCCGGTCCAGGGCGGCCTGGGTGGCCGCCGGGATGGTGGTCTCCCCCCGGCGGATGGCCTCGCCCAGCTGAAGGGCGGTCAAGTCCAGCAGTTCCATGTCCGTCCCTCCTCTCACTCCACGGCCTTGGGCACCAGGAAGGTCTCGCTGTCCCTGGCGGGCGCGCCGCGGAGCAGCGCCTCCCGGTCAAAGGACGGCTCCACCGTGTCCGGCCGCGTGACGTTCACCGCCGATAGCACGTGGCTCATAGGCTCCACCCCCTGGGTGTCCACCTGGGCCAGGGTATCCATATAGCTGACGATCTTCTCCAGCTCCCCGGCCATGGCCGCCCGCTCCTCCGGCTCCAGCTTGAGCCGGGACAGGATGGAGATGTAATCTACCAGTTCTTCCGTGATCTTCATGTCGTCTCCTCCTTACGGCTCCAGGCGGTGGATGTCCCGGGGGAACAGGCACGCCTCCCGGACGTTCTCCAGGCCGCACAGTTGCATGGTCAGCCGCTCCAGGCCGATGCCCATCCCCCCGTGGGGCGGCATCCCGTGCTTGTGTATCATCAAAAAGCTCTCGAACTCCGCCGGGTCCATCCCCCGCTTTTCCATCTTCTCCACCTGCTGCTGGTAGTCGTGGATGCGCTGGCCGCCGGTGGTGATCTCCACCCCCTTGAACAGCAGGTCGAAGGAGAGGGTGTACCGGGGGTCGTCCGGGTCGTCCATGGCGTAGAAGGGGCGCTTTTTGGAGGGGTAGTGGGTGACGAAGACGAAGTCGCTCCCCGTCTTCTCCTTCCAGTACCGGCCGATGAGGTGTTCCTCCTCCGGCTCCAGGTCGAAGGGGTCGCGGATGGGCCGGCCGTAGGCCTCCGAGGCCAGGCGCTTGGCCTCCTCAAAGGGCACGGCGGGGATCTCCCCGATCTCCGGCAGCTCCACCCCGAGGAGCGCCAGCTCCTTGGCGCAGCGCTCTTTCAGCGCCGCCATGCAATAGCGCAAAAAGCCCGTCTCCAGCTCCATCAGGTCTACAAAGCTGTCCAGATAGCCCATCTCGCAGTCCAGGGAGGTGTACTCGTTCAGGTGGCGGGCGGTGGCGTGCTTCTCCGCCCGGAACACCGGGGCGACCTCGTAGACCCGCTCCAGGGAACCCACCATGGTCTGCTTGTAGAACTGGGGGGATTGGGCCAGAAACGCCTTGCGGCCAAAGTAGCTCAGGCGGAAGATGTTGGAGCCGCCCTCCGCCCCGGCGTGGACGATCTTGGGGGTGTGGATCTCGGTGAAGCCCTGGCTGTCCAGATACTCCCGGAAGGCCCCGGAGATGGCCGCCTGGACGCGGAAGACCGCGCGCTGGCGCAGATTGCGCACCGTCACCGGCCGCAGGGCCAGCTCCGTGTCCAGCTTCAGGTTCAGCCGCTCCTTGGCGATGGGCACGGCGATGGGCTGGGCGGGCAGGGACAGGATCTCCACACGCTCCACCGTCAGCTCGATCCCGCCGGGGGCGCGCGGCTCCGTCCGGGGCGTGCCGGTGAGCTTCACCGCCGCCTCCTGGCAGATGCCCTGGGGCAGGACGGCGTGGTCGCAGACGCACTGCACCGCGCCGTCGCCCTTGCGCAGGGTGAGAAAGACCACCCCGCCCAGGTCCCGGAGGGCGTGAACCGCGCCGCGCAGCTCCACGCTCTGGCCGATGTGGTCGGGCAGTTGGGCGATCTGCAAGTCTGGACGAGAAAACTTTCCTGTAACGCCGATCATGGTTTTCCGCTCCTTTGCCGTGAAGTGAGGGTAAAAAAACGCCCCAGGCCGAGGGTACTCGGCTTGGGGCGAAATTTTTCCGCGGTGCCACCCAAGTTGACGGAGGTCTCTCCGTCCACTCAATGCCCTTGTAACGTAGGGGATACGGGCGGCCCTCTGGGCGAGACCATGGGACCGTCGGCTCCAAAGTGTTGCGCGTCGCCGTCTTGCCGTGCCGGGCTTTCAATCGGTGACCCGGGTTCCCTGTCGGCTGCCGTGGCGGGCGGTCTTTTTCATCGCCGTTGCCTTGATTTGCAAGAAGTATACCGCAATCTTGCAATCCTGTCAATCAAAACTTTTCCCAAAGCCTCTTTCCTTTTGGGGCGGAATTTTGTATAATATGATAAACGCACACAAAGGAGGACAGGGCGATGCTGGACTGGGAGGCGCTGGAGGCCGCGTGCCGGGGCTGCAAAAACTGCTCGCTGTGGGAGGGTCGGACCAACGTGGTGTTCGGCGTGGGTTCCCACCGGGCGGAGGTGCTGTTCATCGGGGAGGGTCCCGGAGAGAACGAGGACCTTCAGGGGGAGCCATTCGTGGGCCGGGGCGGCAAGCTGCTGGACGACATGATGGGTTCCATCGGCCTGCGGCGGGCGGACGTGTACATCGCCAACATGGTCAAGTGCCGCCCGCCCCAAAACCGGGACCCCATGAACGCCGAGGTGGACGCCTGCCTGGGGTATCTGCGCAACCAGGTGGCCCTGCTGCGGCCCAAGATCATCGTCTGCCTGGGGCGGGTGGCCGCCGCGCGGGTCATCGGCGGGGACTTCAAGATCAGCCGGGACCACGGCAAGTGGTATGACCGCGGCGGCACGCGGGTCATGGCCCTGTTCCACCCCGCCGCCCTGCTCCGGGACCCCCGGAGGCGGCCGGAGACCTTTGAGGACCTGAAAGCCCTTCAGGCCGCCATCCGGGAGGTGTGCGACCACACCCCCCTGGCGGACTGAGCGGAGATTTCCCTGGAAAAAGCGCAAAAAACTCTTGCAATCCTCCGGTTTCTATGGTACGATACAGGGTGCGTATGCCAAATCACATACGCAAATTGTGTTAAAAGAAGGTGAAACCCCATGAAGGAAGGTATTCATCCCGCTTACGAGCAGACCACCATCCGGTGCGCCTGCGGGAACGTGATCTCCACCGGCTCCACCAAGAAGGACATCCGCGTCGAGGTCTGCTCCAAGTGCCACCCCTTCTACACCGGCAAGCAGAAGGTCGTGGACACCGGCGGACGGGTGGGCCGCTTCAACCGGAAGTTCGGCCTGGACAAGTGATTTTGCCGAAGGAAAGGCCCGCACTTATTTCAAGTGCGGGCTTTTTTCCGTTCCGCGGCGCATCCTTAGGAGAGAAGATCGGCCCCGGCGATCCGCGCGGGGCTTTGGGGAGGACGAAATGCAGGAGCTACAAGAAAAGCCCCGCCAGCGCGGCGTGCTGGTGGGTTTGAATTCCCGGGCGCTGGACGAGGAGGACAACGCCAGCGAGGCCACCCTGGAGGAGCTGTCCGACCTGCTGGAAACCGCCGGCGGGGAATGTGTAGGGCTGGTGTTGCAGACCAAGGACTCCCCCGACCCCCGCACCTTTATCGGCCAGGGCAAACTGGCCGAGGTGCGGGCCTTGGTGGAGGCCCAGGGCGCCGACCTGGTGGTCTTTGACAACTCCCTCTCCCCCTCCCAGCTCCGGGCGCTGGGGGAGGAGCTGAAGGTCCAGGTGCTGGACCGGGAGGCGCTGATTTTGGACATCTTCGCCCAGCGGGCGCAGACCCGGGAGGGGCGGCTCCAGGTGGAGCTGGCCCAGTACCAGTACCTCCTCCCCCGGCTCACCGGCATGTGGACCCACCTGGAGCGCCAGGAGGGCGCCATCGGCACCCGCGGCCCCGGCGAGACGCAGTTGGAGACCGACCGGCGGCACATCCGGCAGAAGATCGCCAAGCTCAAGGAACAGCTGGAGGACGTGCGCCGGGTGCGGGCCACCCAGCGGGGCCGCCGGGAGAAAAACCAGGTGCCGGTGGTGGCGCTGGTGGGCTACACCAACGCCGGGAAGTCTACCCTGCTCAACGCCCTCACCGGGGAGAGCATCCCCGCCAACGACCGGCTCTTTGACACCCTGGACACCACCACCCGGACCCTGGAGCTGTCCGACACCTGCACCGTCCTGCTCTCCGACACGGTGGGCTTCATCCGCAAGCTCCCCCACCATCTGGTGGCCGCCTTCAAGGCCACCTTGGAGGAGCTGACCTTCGCCGACCTCCTCCTCCACGTCATCGACAGCTCCAACCCCCTGTGGATGGAGCAGCATGCGGTGGTGGAGGGGTTGATCCGCTCCCTGGGGGCGGCGGGAACCCCCCGGCTGGAGGTCTTCAACAAGTGCGACCTGTCCGCCCCAGGGGAGGTCTTGCCCCACGGGGAGGATCGGGTCTGGGTCTCCGCCCGCACGGGGGAGGGTCTGGACCGGCTGCGGGAGATGGTCCTGCGGCGGCTGGACGCGGGCAAGCGGCGGGTGACCCTCTCCCTGCCCTACGACCAGGGCGGGCTGCTGGACCAGCTCTACCGGGAGGCCACGGTGGAGGCGGTGGAGTACGCCGAGACCATCCAGGTCACCGCCCTGTGCCCGCCCAAGGTGCTGGGGCAGCTCAAGGAGTTTGTCACCGGCGGCTGGACGCCCCCCAAAGAACCCTGGGAGGACTGAGAAATGGCCGATCGCTTTGTGCCCCTGGGCCAGGCCCAGGCGGAGTTCACGGAAAAACGCTCCCGCTTTCTCGGCCACCTCTGGCCCGTCGCGGACGAGGCGGAGGCCAGGGCGCGGATCGAGGAGACGAAAAAACGCTACCACGACGCCCGGCACAACTGCTGGTGCTACCGCCTTCACTCCGGCGCGGAGCGGTACAGCGACGACGGCGAGCCGCAGGGCACCGCCGGCACGCCCATGCTCTCCGTCTTTCAAAAGGCGGAGGTCACCGACCTGGTGTGCGTGGTCACCCGGTACTTCGGCGGCGTGCTGCTGGGGGCGGGCGGATTGGCCAGAGCCTACGGCCAGGCCGCCAGGGACGCCCTGGCCGCCGCCGGCATCGGGGAGATGCGCCCCTGGCTGCGGGTGGAGCTGGGCTGCCCCTACGCCCTGCTGGAGCGGGTCAAGCTCCTGTGCGCCCAGCAGGGCGGCGTGGTGGAGGACGTCCAGTACGCCGACGAGACCACCCTCACCCTGCGCTTCCCCCTGGCCCAGGCGCCTGTCTTCGCCCGGCAGGTGGGGGAGCTTACCGCCGGGGCCATCCAGCCCCGGACGCTGGAGGAGATCGTGGCCGTCGCCCCGCTGGAACCCACCGTCTGAATTTTTGCCCTCCAAAATTTTTTGCCCTGCCCCCCCAAAAAAAATTTTGCCCCTCCCCCGCCCCTTTGAAAAAATTTTCCGAGAAAAAAGGGTTTTTGGGGAGGGGCGGCGTATATTAAAGAGGTTTGTGTTTTTCAGAAAGATTAACTATTAGAAGTCAACCCCCAAAATAAGGGAGGTGTGGAAAGGCAGACGGCTGGTAAAGGGCATAGCA
>CANRLZ010000047.1 GCA_947631595.1 uncultured Oscillospiraceae bacterium | reverse complement strand
AATCCACAGCATCCCTTACAGTGTAGCACATGACCTTGGAGAGGGTCATTAAAAACTACTACTCTATAATACAAGGATGGGGATGGCCGTGGCGGAGAAGGGGACGGCGGCGTGGGCCTTGGTCAATCTGGCGGCGGTGTTCGCCCTGGCCGGAGTGCTGTTTCCGCCCAGGCCCGGCGCGGCGGCGCTCCCCCTGCCCCCGGCGCCGGGGCAGGGGGCGATGGAGGATATCCCCTCCCCCTCCCCCTCCCCCGCCGCCGGTCAGACCCTGCGGCTGCTCCTGCCCGACGGGCAGGTGACCGCCGTGGGGCTGGAGGACTACGTCTGCGCCGTGGTGACCGGGGAGATGCCCGCCTCCTTCGAGCCGGCCGCCCTGGAGGCCCAGGCGGTGGCCGCCCGGACCTACGCCCTGCGCCGGGCGGAGAGCAGCGCCCACGCCAAGGACAACGCCCAGGTCTGCGCCGACTCCGCCTGCTGCATGGCGTACAGCCCCCAGGACCCGGCCGGCTGGGGGGAGAACGCGGATGCCTACCGGGCCAAGATCCGCGCGGCGGTGGACGCCACCGCCGGGGAGGTGCTGACCCAGGACGGGGCGCTCATCGACGCGGTCTTTCACGCCTCCTCCGCGGGCGCCACCTTCCCCGCCCAGGCGGTCTGGGGCGGCGCGGAACCCTATCTGGTCAGCGTCTCCACCCCGGAGACGGAGGAGACCGTCCCGGGGCTGCGGCAGGAGCAGAGCTTTTCCGACGCCGAGCTGGAGGCCCGCCTGGGTTCGGCGGAGATCGGGGCGGTGACCTACGGCGACTGGGGCGGGGTGAGCGCCGTCCAGGTGGGGGAAAAGTCCCTCTCCGGCCAGGAGGTGCGCCAAAAGCTGGGGCTGCGCTCCACCCGCTTTTCCGTAGCGCGGCGGGACGGCCAGACGGTATTCACCACCCTGGGCTACGGCCACGGGGTGGGCATGAGCCAGCAGGGGGCAAACCTGATGGCCAAGGGCGGGGCGACCTATCAGGAGATCCTCGCCCACTACTACCCCGGCTCGACCCTGGAAAAAAGCCACGCGGAGGGATAGCCCCCCGCGTGGCTTTTTTCGGTTTTTCACTCGCCGAAGGGCCGCTCGCCCCGGTCCCAGCGGCCTTTGTTCCAGGCCAGGTAGAGACTCTCAAACCCCAGCATACACACCCAGCCCACGCCGCTGGCCACAGCGAAGCCCAGGATGCCCATTCGGGGCACCAGCACGTAGCTCAGCGCCACCCGAGTGAAGACCTGGATGCAGGTACACAGCAGCGTCACCCGCATCCGCCCGCACCCCCGGAAAAAGCCCTGGAGGCCGTTGGTCATGCCGGGCAGGAGGTAGAGAAAGCCCATGAGGGTCAGGTACTGGCACCCCATGGCGATGGTGCCGCGGCTGCTGCCCGCCTCCACAAAGAGAGTCATAATGGGCCTTTTCAGCGTCTCGGCCACCAGGCAGATACACAGGAAGTAGCACCCCTCCAGCAGCATCCCCACCCGGAAGCCCTCGTACACCCGCGCCCGGTCCTCTTGCAGGCGGACGCCGTGGCCGCGGTGCTGGGCCACGAAGGTGGTGATGGCCTGGGCGATGGACTGCTCCGGGATGGTGGCGAAGTCGTCGATGCGGGTGACGGCGTTGAACGCCGCCATGGCGTCCACCCCCAGGGCGTTGACGCACCGCTGGACCAGGAGCTTGCCGATGGGCTGGCAGGACTGCTGGAGGGCGGTGGTGGAGCCGTAGTCCAGGGTGGTACGCAAAAGGCCGCGGTCCAGGCGCACCTCGTCGGGGCGAAGGGCCAGGGCGGGGATCTTCCAGTAGATATACCCCACCGACAGCACCGCAGAGGCGGCCTCCGCCACCACGGTGGTCACCGCGGAACAGACGATGCCGAAGCCCAGACAGCCGATGAAGAGGAGGTCCAGCCCGCCGTTGAGCAGGGAGGAAAACACCAGGAATTTCAGGGGTGTTTTGGCGTCTCCCACGCTCTTCAGCGCGGCGGCCAGGGTGTTGTAGAAGTAAGTAAAGGGCACCCCCAGGAAGATGATGCGCACGTAGACGCCGGTGATACCCAGAATTTCCTCCGGCACCGCCAGCGCCCGCAGAAGGGGGCAGGTGAACGCCACCCCGAGGCCCACCAGCGCCAGGGAGAAGAAGAGGCCGAACAGCAGCACCGTAGACAGCTCCCGCTTGAGCCGGTCGCCCTTCCCCGCCCCGAAAAACTCGCTCATGAGCACCCCGGCTCCGATGCTGACGCCGGAGGCGCCCAGGATGAGGATGTTCATAATGGGGCTGGCCGTTCCCTCGGCGGCCAGGGCGTTCTCGCCGATGAAGCGCCCGGCGATCACCGAGTCCACCAGGTTGTAGGAAAGCTGAAAGAAGTTGCCCAGGATGAGGGGGGTGGCGAACCGGGCCATATTCCGCCCCACCGAACCCCGGGTCATGTTAAGCTGCGCCATGCTACGCCTCTGCCTCAAAATAGGCCCGTGTCCGCTCCGCGTCCTCCGCCACCGCCGCGCGCAGCGCGTCCAGCCCGTCAAACCGCCGCTCCGGCCGGAGGTGGCGGTATAGCTCCAGGCGGACGGTCTGGCCGTAGAGGTCGCCGTGGAAATCCAGCAAAAACGCCTCCGCCGTCACCCTGTCTCCGTCGTCCACCGTGGGGCGGCGGCCGATGTTGGCGGCGGCGAGGTACGTCTCCCCGCCCTCCAGCCGCACCCGAGCGGCGTAGACGCCGAAGGCGGGCAGCAGGACGCGGGGGTCGATGGCGAGGTTCGCCGTGGGAAAGCCCAGGCGGCCGCCCAGGGCCTTGCCCCTGGCCACCTCTCCCCGGAGAAAATGGGGGTGGCCCAGCAGGCGGCCGGCGGCCTCCACCTCCCCCCGCTCCACCAGGGCGCGGATGCGGGTGGAGGACACCGCCGCCCCCTCCAGGCACACCTGGGGGATGACGTCGCACCCCAGGCCCAGCTCCCGGCATAGGGCTTGGAGCCGCTCCACGTCCCCCTCCCCCCGGTAGCCGAAGCGGTAGTCCTGCCCCGCCACCAGATGGCAGGCGCTCAGACGCGCCACCAGATGCCCGGTCACAAAGTCCCGCCAGGGGATGGTCCGGGTGGCCTGGTCGAAGGGGAGGACGATCACCTCCTCCATCCCGTACCGCTCCCGCATGAGCAGCGCCCGGTCCTCCGGGGTGGTGAGGAGGGGGACAGGGGCGCGGGAGAGGAGGGCGGCAGGGGGCGTGTCAAAGGTGCAGGCGGCGGCCACGGCCCCCAACTCCCCAGCCCGCTCCACCGTCCGGCGCAGCAAAGCCCCGTGGCCCAGGTGGACCCCGTCAAAGAAGCCCAGGGCGACCACACGTTTCACACACTCACCTCGTAAAAACTCTTGATGATCCGGCACACCCCGTCCTGGCAGCGGCCCAGCAGGAGGAAGGCGCCGTCGGGGTCGAAGACCTTGTACTCCCCCGCCGGGGCGTCCAGGGGGAAGGGGTTGCCGTGGAGGGCCAGGGTCAGCGCCTTGCCCCGGATGGTGACGGCGCTCTGGTCAAAACAGCTCTCCACCCCTCGCAGCAGGGCCTCCGGCCGGGGGGCGTTGAGTACCGCCTCCAACGTCACCGCGTCGTCCAAGGAAAAACGGCCCACCCGCGTCCGGCGCAGGGCGGCCATAGCGCCGCCGCAGCCCAGGGCGCGGCCCAGGTCGTGGCAGAGGGTGCGCACATAAGTTCCCTTGGAGCAGACCACCCGCAGGGTAAACTCCCCTGCCCCGCTCTGGCCCAATATCTCCAGGGCGTGGATGGTGACCCGCCGGGGGCGGCGCTCCACCTCCACCCCCTTCCGGGCCAGCTCGTAGAGCTTCCTGCCCCCCACCTTGACGGCGGAGTACATGGGCGGGATCTGCTCGATCTCCCCGGTGAACCGGGGCAACAGCGCCTCCAGGGCCGACCGGGCGTCCGCCGGGACGGGGGCTTGGGACAGGACGGCGCCGGTGAGGTCCTGGGTGTCCGTCTCCACCCCCAGGCGGAGGGCGGCCACGTACTCCTTCTCCCCCTGGGCCACAAAGTCCACGGCGCGGGTGGCCCTGCCCACCAGGACAGGCAGTACCCCGGTGGCCATGGGGTCCAGCGTCCCGGCGTGGCCCACCCGCTTTTCGTGGAGCACGCCCCGGAGTTTGGCGCACACGTCCATGGAGGTCCAGTCCTGGGGCTTGTCTATCACCAGAACGCCGTTAACGCCCATGGAGCACCTGGAGAATGGCCTGCTTCATGGCCTCCTGGGCCGTCCAGGCGTCGCCGGGGACGGTACAGCCGGAGGCGGTCTTGTGCCCGCCGCCGCCCAGGAGGGCGCAGGCGGCGCAGGAGTCTAAGTAGTCGGGGTCGGAGCGCAGGGAGATCTTGCACTCCCCGTTTTCCACCTCCCGGATGGTGGCGGAGACCTTGACCCCCTCGATCTGGCCCAGGAAGGCGGCGATGTCCTCCGCGTCCTCCTCCCGCGCCCCCAGGGTCTCCATGTCCGCCAGGGTGAGGGAGGAGAGGACCACAGCGCCCCCCTCCAGCACCTCCATGCGCTCCACCAGCAGCCGCTCCAGCTGCATACGGTTCAGGCTCTTGGTGCGGAAGTGGCGCTTGTTGATGTCCACATAGGGGACGTCCAGCTCCATCAACGCCGCCGCCACCTGATGGGAGTTGGGGGTGGTGTTGGAGTAGACAAAGCAGCCGGTGTCGGTGGAGACGGCCAGGTAGAGCATGGAGGCGATCTCCCGGTCCAGATGGCCCAACTCGCCCACCAGCTTGTAGACGATCTCCCCGCAGGCGGCTTTGTCCGTCTCCAGGCAGGTCTCTTTGGCGTAGTTCTCGTTGGAGGGGTGATGGTCCACACACAGATCCACCCCGCGGCGGTCGGCGATGGCTCTGGCCTCCGGCGTGAGCAGCCCCAGGGTGGCCACGTCCACCGCCACCACCTTGTCAAAGGCGAAGTCCTCCGGGGCCACATAGCCCTCCAGATAGGGGGTAAAGCGGGAGGTGGCGTCGGGGTTTTTCAGCACCCAGGCGGTCTTGCCGCACTGGCGCAAAAGCGCGCAAAGGCCCACCGCGCACCCGATGGTGTCGCCGTCGGGCCGCTTGTGGGTCAGGATGAGGATGTTGTCCCAGCCGCCCAGGAGGGCGGCGGCGGCTTTGTAGTCCATAGGCTCACTCCTCTTTCTTTTCCAAGCCGCGCAGGAGTTCCAGGATGTGGGCGCCCTTGTCGATGGAGTCGTCCTGGAGGAACTCCAGCTCCGGGGTGGCGCGCAGGTCCAGCGCCCGCCCCAGCTCCCGGCGGAGATACCCCGAGGCGGACTTCAGGCCGCGCATGACCTCCTTGGCGTTGGTCTTGTCCAACAAACTGATATAGATCTTGGCGTATTTTAAGTCGGCGGTGGTGTCCACCCCGGTCACCGAGATCATCCCGGTGACACGGGGGTCCTTCACCGTGCGAATGAGGGTGCTCAGCTCCCGCTGGATCTCCTCGTTGATCCGACCGATGCGATACTTTGCCATAACTTCTCCTTTGCCCGCGGCCGGCGCTTACACCTCGATCTGCTCCAGAAGGTAGGCCTCGATGATGTCCCCTTCCTTCACGTCGCCGTACTTCTCGATGGTGATGCCGCACTCGTAGCCCTCGGCCACCTCCCGGGCGTCGTCCTTGAAGCGCTTGAGGGTGGCGATCACGCCCTCGTGGATGATGATGTTGTCCCGCATGAGGCGCAGCTTGGCGCCCCGCTGGATGCGCCCGCTGCGGACGTAACACCCGGCCACGATGCCCGCGCCGGTGATCTTGAACACCTGGCGGACCTCCGCCTCGCCCAGGGACACCTCCCGGTACTTGGGCGCCAGCATCCCCTTCATGGCGGTCTCGATCTCATTGATGGCGTCGTAGATAACGTTGTAGAACCGCAGATCCACGTCCAGCCGGGCGGCGGTGTCCCGGGCGTTGTTGTCCGGGCGGACGTTGAAGCCCACGATGATGGCCTTGCTGGTGGCGGCCAGGGTCACGTCGGACTCGTTGATGGCGCCCACGGCGCTGTGGATGACCCGCACCCGCACCTCGTCGTTGGCGATCTTCTCCAGGCTGCTCTTGATGGCCTCGGCGGAACCCTGCACGTCCGCCTTGACGATGACGTTCAGGTCCTTGATCTCCCCCTCCTGGATCTGGGAGAACAGGTCCTCCAAGGTGACCTTGTGGCCCTGGGGGCCGGCGGCGGCCATCTTCTGCTCGTGTTTGCGCTGCTCCACCAGCTCACGGGCCATGCGCTCGTCGGCTACGGCGTGGAAGTCGTCCCCCGCGCCGGGCACTTCGCTCATGCCGGTGATCTCCACCGGCACGGAGGGGCCGGCCTCGCTCACCCGCTCGCCCTGGGCGTTCACCATGGCGCGGACACGGCCAACGGCGGTTCCGGCGATGATCACATCCCCCTGCTTCAAGGTGCCGTTTTGCACCAGCAGGGTGGCTACCGGGCCGCGGCCCTTGTCCAGCCGCGCCTCAATCACCGCGCCGTGGGCGGCGCGGTCGGGGTTGGCCTTCAGCTCCTGCACCTCGGCGGTGAGGATGACCATCTCCAGCAGGTTCTCGATGCCCATGCCCGTCTTGGCGGAGATGGGGCAGATGATGGTCTGGCCGCCCCACTCCTCCGCCACCAGCTCGTACTCGGTGAGCTGCTGCTTGATGCGCTCGGGGTTGGCCTCCGGCTTATCCATCTTATTGATGGCGACGATGATGGGGATGTTGGCGGCCTTGGCGTGGTTGATGGACTCCACCGTTTGGGGCATGATGCCGTCGTCCGCCGCCACCACCAGAATGGCCACGTCGGTGATCATGGCGCCACGGGCACGCATGGCGGTGAACGCCTCGTGGCCGGGGGTGTCCAGGAAGGTGATGGGCTTGCCGTTCACCTCCACCTGGTAGGCGCCGATGTGCTGGGTGATGCCGCCGGCCTCCCCGGCGGTGACCTTGGTGTTGCGGATATAGTCCAGCAAAGAGGTCTTGCCGTGGTCCACGTGGCCCATGACCACCACCACCGGCGCCCGGGGCTTCAGATCCTCTTCCTTGTCCTCGCTCACGTCGATGAGGCGCTCCTCAATGGTGACGATGACCTCTTTCTCCACCTTGCACCCCAGCTCCATGGCCACCAGGGCGGCGGTGTCGTAGTCGATCACGTCGGAGACGCTGGCCATCACCCCCAGCTTCATGAGCTGCTTGACCGTCTCGGCGGCGGTCTTCTTCATCCGGGAGGCCAGTTCGCCCACATTGATCTCGTCGGGGATCTTCACCACCAGGGGGTGCTTCCGGGCGATCTCCAGCTGGAGCCGGCGCATCTTCTCCTGCTCCTCCGCCCGGCGCTTGCCGGACTGGAAGCCGCCCCGGCCCCGCTGGTTGCGGCCCTGGAACTTCTGCTTGCCGGCGGACATCTGCTTGGTCTTGCCCGCGGCCAGGTTCTCCAGGCGCTCGTCGTACTTCTCCAGGTTCACCTGCCCGCCCTTGCGGGTGTCCACCACCCGCTTCTCCGGCACCCGGGTGGTGGGCCGCTGGGTGGCGGTGGACTTGCTCTTGGCGGGCGTCTGCCCGGCGGGAGCGGCGGGCTTCTCCGCGCTCTTCTGCCCGGCGGCAGGCTTCTCCGCGGGCTTCTCCGCCGGGGCGGCCTTGGCGGGGGCGCTCTCCGCCGCGGGGGCGGGGGCAGGCTCCGGCTCGGCCTTGGGCGGCTCGTGGTAGACTTCCCTCTGGAAGACCTCCTCCAGATCCTCCGCCTGGTTGTGGAAGGTGAGGTAGGCGAAGATGATGGACAGCTCCTCGTCGGTGAGGGCCTGCATGTGGTTCTTCGGCGTCGTGGCGTAGTGGGTCAGGATCTCGGTGATCTCCTTGGTGGGGCGCTTGAAATCCTTTGCCACCTCATGGACGCGGTACTTGTTGTCAACGCTCAAATCGTGACACCTCCATCGTGGTTGGTGTGTAGGGGGTTATCCAGCAGTTCGGTCAGGCGCCGGGCAAACCCCTTGTCGGTGACGGCGCAGAGGGCGCAGCTCTCCCGGCCCAGGGCGGAACCCAGCTCCCCTTTGGTCGCGGGAACCTCCCGCAGGGGGATCTCCGCCAGCTTGGGCGTCACCTTGCGGCGGGTGCGCTCGCTGGCGTCCCCGGCCAGAAAGACGGCCTTGGCCGTCCCCTCCCGGAGGGACAGCCGGACAGGCTCCTCGCCCACGGCGAGCTTGCCCGCCCGCAGGGCCAGGCCAAGGAGGGTGAGGAAGCTATCCACCGCCGCTCACCTCCTCCAGTTGGGCGGCCAGGGTCTCCATGACCTCGTCGGGAACGGGGGCGGACAGCGCCCGCTCCAGCGCCCGGGACTTCACCGCCCGCTTCAGGCACTGGGGGTCGGGGCAGAGGTAAGCCCCGCGGCCAGGGGCTTTCCCCCTGGGGTCCAGGGCGATCTCCCCCTCCGGGGAGCGGACCACCCGGACAAGCTGGGTCTTCTCCTTGTGTTCCCGGCAGCCAACGCATTGGCGCAGGGGGATCTTTTTGGGCATGTCGCTCCCCTCCTCTCTATCTCCGAACCCTCCGTCAGGAGGGCCGGGATCGGTCGATCACTCTTCGGCGGCCTCCTCCGGCTCCTCGGCCATCAAGTCCTCCTCCTCCTCGTCGTCCTCCGGGGCGGAGGCGGGCTTGATGTCGATCTTAAAGCCGGTGAGCTTGGCGGCCAGGCGGGCGTTCTGCCCCTCCCGGCCGATGGCCAGGCTCAGCTGGTCGTCGGGGACGATGACCTTGCAGCTCTTGCCGTCCTCCAGAAGGGTGACCTTCTCCACGTCGGCGGGCGCCAGGGCGGCGGAGACGTAGGCCACAGGGTCGTCGGAGTACTTGATGATGTCGATCTTCTCCCCCTTCAGCTCCTCCACGATGGTGTTCACCCGCTGGCCCCGGGCGCCCACGCAGGCGCCGATGGGGTCCACGTTGGGGTCGGCGGAGGTGACGGCGATCTTGGTGCGGGAGCCGGCCTCCCGGGCGATGGAGGCGACCTCCACCGTGCCGTCGTAGATCTCCGGAACCTCCAGCTCGAAAAGGCGCTTCACCAGGCCGGGGTGGGTGCGGGAGATGATGACCTGGGGGCCGCGGGTGGAGCGGCGGACCTCCACCACGTAGACCTTCAGCCGGTCGCCCTCCCGGATCTCCTCGCCCTTCACCTGCTCGGCGGCGGCGAGATAGGCGTCGGTGAACTCGCCCCCGGAGGTGATGCGGATGGAGGCCGCGCCGTTGCGGGGGTCGATGCGGGTGACCACACCGGTGAGGATCTCGTGCTCCTTGGCGGAGAACTCGTCGTAGATCATCCCCCGCTCCGCCTCCCGCATACCCTGGACGATGACCTGGCGGGCGGTCTGGGCGGCGATGCGGCCGAAGGCGCGGGTCTTGACCTCGATGCGCAGCACGTCTCCCAGCTGGGCCTGGGGCAGCTTGGCCTGGGCCTCCTCCAGGCTCATCTCGGTGAAGGGGTTATCCACCGTCTCCACCACGTCTTTCTTGACGTACATCTTCACCTCGGCCTTTTCCTCGTTGAAGTCCACCACCACGTTGTCGGTGATGCCCTCGTGATCCCGCTTGTAGGCGGAGACCAGGGCCTGGGTGATCTTGTCCAGCATATAGGACTTGGGGATGCCCTTCTCCTGCTCGATGAGGTTGACGGCGGC
>CANRLZ010000046.1 GCA_947631595.1 uncultured Oscillospiraceae bacterium | reverse complement strand
CGTCGTCCTTGAAGGGGCGGCTGCCCACCAGGATGTTCAGGCTCTCGGCGGGGATGGCCTCCCCCAGGGGCTTTTTGGACTGGTCGGCGGCCAGGTGGGGGAGCAGGTCGTCCACGGTGAACACCGGGTCGCCCGCGCCGGGGCCGATGCGGACGGGCACGTTGCTGCCGTCCTTCAGCGCCACCACCCCATGGAGTTCCAGGGGGATGGCCACCCACTGGTACTTGCGCAGTCCGCCGTAGTAGTGGGTCTTCAAAAAGGCCAGCTCCCCGTCCTCATAGAGGGGGTTGGGCTTCAGGTCCAGCCGGGGGGAGTCGATGTGGGCGGCGGCGATGTTGGCGCCCTGGGTGAGGGGGGCCGAGCCGATGACGGCGAAGGCCACCGACTTGTCCCGGTTCACCCGGTAGACCTTGTCGCCGGGCTTCAGAGCGGCGCCCCGGACCAGGGGGGCAAAGCCGCGCTCCCGTGCCAGCTCCACCGCCGCCTCCACGCACTCCCGCTCCGTCTTGCCCGCGTCCAGAAAGCGCTTGTAGCCCTCGCAGTAGGTGTGCATGGCGATCTCGTCCTGGGCGCTGAGGCGGTCGTAGCCGTTCTTGGGCGTGTAGAGCAGAGCTTCCCGCCGGAGCTGTCCGGGGGTCTTCTCGGTTGCGTCCATAGGGGATACCTCCTTTGGAGTAGTTAACATAATTTATCCGCAAACAGGCGGGCTAATTCCGCCCGTAACGCCTGCTGGGTCTTGGTTCCGTCGTTTATCACCGCCAGGTCACATCGGTTGACATAATACTCGTTATCCGGCTGTGCCGCCATCCGCTGGGCGGCCTGTTCCCGGGAGATGCCGTCCCGTGCCATGATCCGCGCCAGGCGCACCTCCGCCGGGGCGACCACCGCCACCGTCACGTCGCACAGCGCCCCCAGCCCGGACTCCAGCAGCGCCACGGCGTCCAGCGCCACGCCTCTGGCCCCCGCCTCCCTCGCCTCTCTCAGCCGGGCGGCGCAGGCGTCTTTCACGTGCCGGTGGGCGATGGCATTCAGGTCGGCCAGGGCCTGGGGGTCGGAGAAGACGATGGGCGCCAGAGCGCGGGTGTCCACCTGACCCCGACAGTTTAGAATACTCCTTCCAAACCGGTCTGTCAACTCCCGCACCAGGGTGGGGGAGGAGGCCAGGAGCTGGTGGTAGAGGGCGTCGCAGTCCACGCAGACGCACCCCATCGAGGCCAGGGCGGCCAGGACGGTGGTCTTACCCGCCCCGGTGGGGCCGGTGAGGCCGATGGTTAACATAAATCGGTCACTCCCCCAGGGCCGCCTCAATGGCGTCCTCGGTGGCGGCCATGGCCTGGAGGGTCATCTCCAGCAGCTTGTCCAGCTCCCAGCCCAGCATTTCCGCCCCCTGGGCGATGACCTCCCGGGAGCACCCGGCGGCGAACTTCTTGTCCTTGTACTTCTTCTTCAGGCTCTTGAGTTCCATGTCCTTGGTGGACTTGCTGGGGCGCATGAGGGCGGCGGCGCCGATGAGGCCGGTGAGTTCGTCGGCGGCGAAGAGCACCTTCTCCATCTCCAGCTCCGGCTTGTCGTCCACGCCGGTGAGGCCGTAGCCGTGGCAGGCCACGGCGTGGATCAGCTCCGGGGTGTACCCCGCCTGGGCCAGCAGCTCCTTGGCCTTGACGCAGTGCTCCTCCGGCCAGCGTTCAAAGTCCACGTCGTGGAGCAGACCCACCTGGGTCCAGAAGTCCTTCTCCTCCCCGTGGCCCAGGGCCTCGGCGTACCAGCCCATCACGGCGGCCACCGTCTGGGCGTGGCGGCGGTGGAAGGGTTCGCTGTTCAGGGAGTAGACCAGCTCTTGGGACTGCTCCAGGGTCTTGCCGGTAGTTAACATAATTCTTTCCTCCTCTGTATTTCGACCCCGTGGGGACGCGCCCCGCACGGAGGTCAAAGGTCGATGATGTGGAAGCCCGCGGCCTTGTTCAGCCGGTTGGTCACCGCCAGGCCCAGCCCGTCGCTGTCCGGGGACTGGGCGTAGATGGCGGCCACGCCCCCCTGCGTGTCGAACCACCGCAGGGCCTCAAAGAGCCGCCGGGCCTGCTCCGCCCGGTCGCCCTGGGGACCCAGGGAGCGGAGGGGACAGCCGGGGTAGAGGTTGACATAATCCTCAAAGCAGATGACCCCCACGCCGGGGGCGAGGTGCTGGGCGATGTACCGGGCGGTGGCGGCCGGGTCGCCCCGCACAACGGTCACCGGGGCTTTTGGGGCGTAGTGCCGGTACTTCATCCCCGGCGCCCGGGGTTTTTCATCGGTTGACATAAGACGTAAAACCGCCTCGTCCACCTCCACCGGCCCGATGGCCTCCCGCAGCTCCTCCAGGGTCACGCCGCCGGGGCGGAGCAGCCGGGGCGGGGAGACGGTGAGATCCACGATGGTGGACTCCACCCCCACCTGGCACGGCCCGCCGTCCACCACGGCGCGGATCTTCCCGTCCATGTCCTCCAGCACCGCCTGGGCGGTGGTGGGGCTGGGGCGGCCGGAGGTGTTGGCGGAGGGGGCGGCCACGGGAAGTTGACATAATTCTAGAAGCTCCAGCGCCGCCGGGTGGTTGGGACAGCGCATCCCCACCGTGTCCAGCCCGGCGGTGACCACGTCGGGCACCACCTCCCGCCGGGGGAGGATCATGGTCAGCGGCCCCGGCCAGAACCGCCGGGCCAGGGCATAGGCCGCCGGGGGAATGTTTTGACAGTAGCGCTCCAAATGCCCGGCGGAGGGGATGTGCAAAATGAGGGGGTTGTCCTGGGGTCGGCCCTTGGCGGCGAAGATGGCGGCCACCGCCGCCGGGTCCAGGCCGTTGGCTCCCAGGCCGTACACCGTCTCGGTGGGGAAGGCCACCAAGCCCCCTTGGGCGATGATGTCCGCGGCCTGGGGGGCGTCCTGGGGGGTGAGGCGGAGGGTGTTCATCCCGTCGCCCCCCCGCGGGCCGTGGCGCGGGCTTTACGCATAGATGCCCACCTCCACGCCCCCCAGCTCAATGGTGGTCTCCTGGGGGAAGCCCGCCGTTTGGAGGTAGTTTTTCACCGTCAGGATGCCGTACTTGGGGTTGCGGTTGTCCTCCTCCCCCAGCAGGTCGATGTCGATGTGGCTGGGGCCGGAACCCAGGAGAAACCCGTCGTCCTCCAGCAGGCCGGCCAGGTCGTCCAGCACCTGGGGCAGGGTCGCGCCCTGGGGCAGGGCGGGGAAGTGGATGAGAAGTTCCATGGAAATCATGCTCCTTGCTGAGAATTTCGCCTGTCTATTGTCCGCTCTGCTCCTTCAGCCGCCGCGCCTGGTCGTCCGCCCGGAGAGCGTCGATGACCTCCCCCAGGTCGCCGTCCATCACGTCGGACAGGCGGTAGAGGGTGAGGCCGATGCGGTGGTCGGTGAGGCGGCCCTGGGGGAAGTTGTAGGTGCGCACCCGCTCGTTGCGCATACCGGTGCCAACCTGGCTGCGCCGCTCCTGGGTGATGGCGCTGTCCTGGGCCTCCTGGGCCATCTGGTAGAGCTTGGAGCGGAGCATCATCATGGCCTTGTCCCGGTTCTGGAACTGGCTGCGCTCCTGCTGGCACTCCACCACGATCCCCGTGGGCCTGTGGATGAGCCGCACGGCGGAGGAGGTCTTGTTCACGTGTTGTCCCCCCGCGCCGGAGGCGCGGTAGACCTGCATCTCGATATCCGACGGGTCCAGCTCCACAGAGACCTCGTCCGCCTCCGGCAGGACGGCCACGGTGACGGTGGAGGTGTGGACCCGCCCGCCGGACTCCGTCTCCGGCACCCGCTGGACCCGGTGGACGCCGCTTTCAAACTTTAGCTTGGCGTAGGCGCCCCGGCCCTGGACGAGAAAGACGATCTCCTTGGCGCCCCCCAGCTCCGTTTCGTTGGCGCTCATCACCTCCACGTTCCAGCCCTCCCGCTGGGCGTACATGGAGTACATCCGAAACAGGGAGTGGCCGAACAGGGCGGACTCCTCGCCCCCCACCCCGGCGCGAATTTCCACGATGACGTTCTTGTCGTCGTCCGGGTCCCGGGGGAGCAGGAGGAGCTTCAACCGCGTCTCCAATCCGGGGATGGTCTCCAGGGCGGCCTGGTACTCCTCCTGGGCCATCTCCCGCAGCTCCGGGTCGGAGAGGAGTTCCTTCGCCTCGGCCAAAGTCTGCCGGGCTTTTTGCAGCTCCCGGTAGGCGTTCACCACGTCCTCCAGCTCGTGCTGTTCCCGGTTGAGCTTGGCCACCCGCTCCGGGTCGGCGTAGGTCTCCGCCTCCCCCAGCTGGGCCTGGATGTGGGAATAGCGCCGCTCCAGCGCCTTGAGTTTTTCTTCCATGGCTCCTCCTTACCAGTCCAGCAGGGCGGACTTCACCAGCCCCACCGGCTCCCGGAGAAAGTTGTAGAGCTTAAACCCCCAGTGGTCGGAGGGGGCGGCCAGGGTCTCCGCCCGATACCCGAAGCGGTCGGCCAGCAGCCGCACCCGGGCCAGGTGGAAATCGTTGGACACCAGCACCACGCCCTGGGACACGTCATACCTCGCCTGGGCCAGGAGGACCGCCTTGCTGTTTTTCAGGTTCGCCCTGGTGTTGTGGGACTGATCCTCTTTCAAAATAACGCCCCCAAAGCCCTTCTCCCGCAAAAAGCGCTCCATGCCGTTGGCCTCGGTGTCCGGCTCGTCGGGGCCTTGCCCGCCGGAGACCACCACCAGCGTGTCCGGGTGGTCGGCCAGGTATTCTAAGGCGCGTTCCAGCCGCCGCTGGAGGAAGAGGGAGGGGCCGTCCTCCTTCAGCTGCGCCCCCAAGATGACCATGGCGCCGCAGTCCCCCTTGATCGTATCGTGGGCGCAGAGCAGCACCACGCCCTCCAAGATCAAAAAGCCCGCCAGCCCCAGGGCGACCAGGGCGATCAAGACCCGCGTGACCTTGCGCCTCATCGCTGCGCCTCCTCCAACTCCTGGGCCAGCGTCTCCCAGCGGTCGTAGAGCTGGCGGATCTTGTCCTCCAGCTCCTCCCGCTGCTGGTAGAGCGCCTGGAGCTTCAAATAGTCGCTGGACGCCTCCTCTATGGCCAGGCCCAGCTCGTCCATCTCCTCCTCCGCCTTGGCCACCGCCCGCTCGGCGGCGGCGACCTCCTTTTCCAGGTACTTGGTGCCGCCGGTGCGCTTGGGCTTGGGGGGCGGGGGAGGGGGGTCGTCTTTGCGCTGGGGCGCGGCATGGGACAGCTGCGCCTGCCGGGCCAGAAAGTCCCGGTACTCCTGGAAGGTCCCCTTGAAGTCCCGGATGCGCCCGTCCCGGATGGCCCAGATGCGCTGGGCGAAGCGGTCGATGAAATAGCGGTCGTGGCTCACCAGGAGCAGCGCGCCGTCAAACTGGGCCACCGCCCCCTCCATCCACTCCCGGCTGGGGATGTCCAGGTGGTTGGTAGGCTCGTCCAAAATGAGGAGGTTGATCTTCTCGTCCATGAGCATACACAGCTTCAACCGGCTCCGCTCCCCGCCGGAGAGGGCGGAGACGGGCTTGAACACGTCCTCCCCCCGGAAGAGGAAGGCGGCCAGCCGGTCCCGGGCCTCCTGGGTGGAGCAGTTGCAGCCGTAGAGCATGGTGTCCACCAAATTCCGCTCCGGGTGGTCAAAGACCACCTGCTGGGGCAGATACCCCACCCGGACGGTGGGGCCGAAGCGCACCTTTCCGGCGGTGGGCGGCTCCTCGCCCAGCAGGAGCTTCAAAAAGGTGGACTTCCCCGTGCCGTTGTCCCCCAGCAGGGCGATGCGCTCGCCCCCCTGGACCACCAAATTCACGTCCCGGAACAGCTCCCGCTCCCCGAAGGACTTGCCCAGGCCCACGGTGGAGAAGACCTCGTCGCCGTGGAACTCCCGCTGGCCGAAGCCCGCGGTCATGACCCGCTGGGTCTGGGGGCGGTTGGTGGTCTGGAGCTTTTCCATCCGCTTTTCCATGGAAAAAGCCCGCTTGTGGAGCTTGTCGTTGCCCATAAAGGCCCACAGGTGGAGCTTTTCCGCTGCCGCCTTGAGCTGTTCCAGCTTGGCCTGCTCCTTCTCGTAGCGCTTCAGCTGTTCCTCAAACCGGCGGCGCTTTTCCACCACGTAGAAGGAGTAATTCCCGTCGTAAAACTGGGCCACGCCGTTTTCCAGCTCCACGATCCGACGGACCACCCGGTCGAGGAAATAGCGGTCGTGGGAGATGGCCAAAACGGTGCCCTGAAATTTGTCCAGATACTCCTCCAGCCATTCGGTGGCGCGGAGGTCCAGGTGGTTGGTAGGCTCGTCCAATAAGAGGAGGTCGGTGTCCTCCAAAATGAGCCGGGCCAGGTTCACCCGGGTCTTCTCCCCGCCGGAGAGCGCGTCAAAGAGCTGGGCGCGCATGGCGGGGGAGATGCCCAGGCCGTTGCAGACCTTCCCCAGGCGCACGGCGGTGTCGTACCCCCCCAGGCGCTCAAATTCCGCCGCCAGCGCCCCGTAGCGCTCCAGCGCCCCGGCGTCCCCGCCGGCGGCCTGCTGGGTGAGGCGGCCCATCTCCGCCTCCAGATCGCGCAGGCGGGCGAAGGCGGAGTTCAGCACGTCCTCCACGGTGTACCCGGCGGGGTAGACGGGGATCTGGGAGATGAGACCCACCCGGCAGCCCTTGGCCAGCTGGATGGTGCCCTCGTCCGGCTCCAACTCCCCGCAGAGCATACGGAACAGGGTGGTCTTGCCCGCGCCGTTGTGGCCCAGCAGACCCACCCGCTCGCCGGTGTCCACCTGGAAGGTGACGTCCTCAAAGATATTCTGGCCGACCTCAAAGCCGTGGCGCAGGTTTGTGACGGATAATTCGATCATGGGGTTTACTCCTGAGACGCGCTTTGGTGAACTTGTGAGACGCGGGAAAAAGAGGCGGGGCGTCCTCACGCCTCCTTTTTCGGGGCGGCCTGGGCCGTCTGATCCGGCGTGATGGACACCAGGTAATTCACCACATCCTCAAAGTGCATCCCGCGGGAGGCCTTGACCAAAATCGCCGTGTTGGGCTTGACCAGCCGGGCGATGGCGGGCAGGGCCTCCTCTTTTGTGGCGAACCAGTAGACCTCCGGCACCTGGGCGGCGTCGGCGGCCTTGGCGATGTGCTGGGCCAGGGGGCCGATGGCCACCAGGCAGCTGATGTTGCACTCTCCGGCCACCTGCCCCACGGCGGCGTGGAGGGAGGGGCCCATAGACCCCAGCTCCAGCATATCCCCCAGAATGGCCATCTTATACTCCCGCTGGGCGGAGGCCAGGGTTTGCAGACCCGCCCGCATGGACTGGGGGTTGGCGTTGTAGGCGTCGTCCAGAATGCGCACCTGCATCCCCCGATCCACCACGTTCATGCGCATCTTGGTGGGGGCGTAGCGGAGGATGCCCTGGGCGATTTCCTGGGCGGTCAGGCCGAAGTGCTCCGCCACCGCGGCGGCCATGAGCACGGGGTAGACCATGTAATCCCCCAGGGCGGGGATGACCACCGGGAAGGCCTCTTTGGGGGTGTGGATGACGCAGTGGAGGTCGTCTGTGACCAAATCCCGGTTCAGGTCGGTGACGTAGTAGTCGTTGTGGGGGGAGACGCCGCAGTAGATTACCGGGCGCTCCAGCCGATCCCGCAGGGCGCCCAGCAGCTCGTCGTCGCCGTTGAGGATGGCGGGGGCGTCCGGCGCCATGTGGCCGAACAGCTCCATCTTGGCGGCCAGGATGCCCTCCCGGGAGCCTAAATTCTCGATGTGGGCGTCTCCGATGTTGGTGATGACCCCCACCTGGGGGCGCACCAGATCGGCCAGGTCGTCGATCTCCCCGGCGTGGTTCATCCCCATCTCAATGACGCTGATCTCATGCCCCCGCTCCAGCTCCAGGAGCGCCATGGGCACGCCCAGGTCGTTGTTGTGGTTCCGGGGGGTCTTGTGGACGGAGAACCGCTGGCTGAGCACGGCGGAGATCATGTCCTTGGTGGTGGTCTTGCCCACGCTGCCCGTCACCGCCACGAAGGGGATGCGGAACTGGGAGCGGTACCACTGGGCCAGGAGCCGGGGCACCTTGGCGGTGTCCGGAACCTTCACATAGGCCTTGCCGGGGCGGAACTCAGGCTCCTCCCGCATGGTGAAGGTGCCCGCCGCCCCGGCGTCCAGGGCGCGGCCGATGAAGGCGTGGCCGTCCACGTGTTCGCCGGGCAGGGGGAGGAACAGGTCTCCCGGTTCCAGTTCCCGGGTGTCGTAGCACACCCGTGTGACGGTGAGGCCGTCGGGGATGTCCCGGCCCAGGAGGGTGCCGTGGACGGCCTTCTGAATGGCGGAGATGGCAGAGGGTTCCATATCGTCAGCCCCTTTCCCGGACAGCGATGTCCAGCAGTTTTTGACACAGCGCGTGGTAGTCGATCCCCACCGCCGCCGCCTCCTGGGGCAGGAGGGAGGTGGGGGTCATGCCGGGCAGGGTGTTGATCTCCAAAAACCAGGGAACGCCCGCCTCGTCCAGGATAAAGTCCGCCCGGGCGTAGGCGTTCAGGCCCAGGGCGCGGAACACCGCCCGGGTGTCCCGGGCCAGCCGGGCCTCCACCTCCGGCTCCACGGGGGCGGGGCAGATATCCCGGGCGGCCCCGGCCTGGTATTTGTTGACGTAGTCGTAAAAGCCCTCCTTGGGGATGATCTCGATGGAGGGCAGGGCCTCGCCGTCCAGGATGCCCACCTGGATCTCCCGGCCCTGGATGTACTGTTCCAGCATACACCGCCCGCCGAAGGCCAACTCGGCCTCCAGGGCGGCGCGGAGTTCGTCGGCGTCGTGGGCGATGGCCACGCCGATGGAGGAGCCGGAGTCCACCGGCTTGACCACGCAGGGCGTGGCGGTGCGCTCCGCCAGCGCGTCGATGTCGGCGGCGGTGTACGTCTCCAGCGTCCACGCGGGGGTGCGCACCAGGCCGGATACCAGCCGCTTGGTCAGGTCCTTATCCATGGCGACGGCCGAGCCTAAGTAGCCCGAGCCGGTGTAGGGGATGCCCAGGAGGTCGAACGCCGCCTGGATGCGCCCGTCCTCCCCGCACTGTCCGTGGAGGGCCAGAAAGACCACGTCCACCCCCCGGCACAGCTCCAGCACGCCGGGGCCGAACTGGGAGCGGCTTTTGTCCGCCCGGCGGGCCATCACGGCGGCCAGGTCGGGGGCCTGGGGGTCCACCTTCCGCCACCGCTCCGGGATGGGGGCGGTGAAAAGCTCCGCCCCGGTGAGGCCGGGGTAGTCCTCCAGTCCGAAGAACACATCGATGAGCGCCGTCTCATGTCCCAGCTCCCGCAGCGCCTGGGTGATCTTGCACCCGGAGGAGAGGGAGACGTTCCGTTCGGGGGACAGGCCCCCGGCCAATACAAGGACTTTCATGCTGTTATGACCTCACAATCACTTGTCAGTTGTCGTCCAGATCGAAGGGGGGATCGTCCTCCTCCCCTTCGGCGTCGTCGGGCAGGTCGGGCAGATCGGGCGACCCGGGCGTCTCCGCGGCCGGGTCCTCCGGGGCGGGGCCGTCCATGCCCTGGCGGTAGCGCATCTCCTGCCACTGCTCTTTGGTGATGAGTACCTGCCGGGGCTTGGAACCCTCGAAAGGCCCCACCACGCCCTTCTCCTCCATCTGATCCACCAGCCGGGCGGCCCGGCCATAGCCCAGCTTCAGCCGACGCTGGAGCATGGACACGCTGGCCTGGCCCAGCTCCACCACCACCTCGATGGCGGCGGGGAGCAGCTCGTCAAAGCCCTCGTCCCCGGCTTCCTCCGGGGCGGAGCCGCCCACGCCCTTGGCGTTTTTCTCCTTGTCCTGGGCGTTGCGCTCGATCTCGGCCATGACCCCCTCGTCGTACTGGGCGGCGCCGGACTTCTTCACGAAGTCCACCACCGCCTCCACCTCCTCGTCGGAGACAAAGCAACCCTGCACCCGCAACGGTTTCTGAGCGCCCAGGGGGTTCCACAGCATATCCCCCTTGCCCACCAGCTTCTCCGCGCCGGTGGTGTCCAGGATGATCCGGGACTCCAGGGAGGAGCTGACGGCGAAGGCGATGCGGGAGGGGATGTTGGCCTTCATCAGGCCGGTGATCACGTCGGCGGAGGGCCG
>CANRLZ010000045.1 GCA_947631595.1 uncultured Oscillospiraceae bacterium | reverse complement strand
GTGATCTACCTGGGGGGCGAGCTGGTGTCCGCCTTCACCGCCGACAACGTCTCCCAGCTCACCCACATCATCGGCGGCCTGTGCGGCACCTTCCTGGGCTTCTTCCTGGCCCGGCGGCGCGGATAGACCTTGCAAACGGGGGAAAAAACAGGTATAATCGCTGTGTGGCGTCTGCCGCGCAGCGATTTGCTTTTTTGCAGGGGGGTGGGCCGTTGAACGAGAAGATCATCGTCGTCTGCGGCCCCACCGCCACGGGGAAGACCGCCCTGGGGGTGGCCCTGGCCCAGGCCCTGGACGGCGAAGTGGTGGGGGCGGACTCCATGCAGGTCTACCGGGGCATGGACATCGGCACCGCCAAACCCACCCCCGCGGAGATGGCCGGTGTGCCCCACCACATGATCGACGTGGCCGACCCGGAGGAGGACTTCTCCGCGGCCCGGTACGTGGATATGGCCCTGCCCATCGTGGAGGATATCCTCCGCCGGGGCAAGCGCCCCATCGTGGTGGGCGGCACGGGACTCTACCAGGACAACCTCCTGGCCGGCCGGCAGTTCGCCGCCTTCTCCGGCCAGCGCCGCCGGGAGTTGGAGGAGCGCCGCCGCACGGAGGGTCTTGCCGCCCTCTACGCCGAGCTGGGCCGGGTGGATCCCCAGCGGCAGCGGGAGCTGCACCCCAACGACGAAAAGCGCATCCTCCGGGCGCTGGAGGTCTTCTACGAGACCGGCCGGACCATGACCGCCTACCATGCGTTCACCCAGACCCAGCCGCCCCGGTTCCAGGGGGTGCGCATCGGTCTGACCTTCGCCCGGCGGGAGGACCTGTGGGCGCGCATCGACGCCCGGGTGGACGAGATGATGGCCGCCGGTCTGGTGGAAGAGGTGAAGGCCCTCCTGGACCGCGGCGTACCTCCGGGGGCAACCAGTATGCAGGCCATCGGCTACAAGGAGTTGGCCGCCGCCATCCGCGCGGGCGGGGACGTGGCCGCCGCGGCGGAGGAGGTAAAGCTTCGCTCCCGGCAGTACGCCAAGCGCCAGCTGAGCTGGTTTCGCCGCCACCGGGATACCCGATGGATCGCCTGGGAGGATCGCCCCGATCTTTCCGCGGCCTTACAGATTTCGACCGACTTCCTCTCTCAAGTGGGTATATGATGTTGTCCGCGGAAGCGTAGGACAAGATCCGCCAACTTTGAGAGGGAGCGTGTATACAAGATGAAAAACACAAAAAACCTACAGGACGCTTTTTTGACCCGATGCCGCACCGCCCGGATGCCGGTGACCCTGTTTCTGATGAACGGCTTCCAGATCCGGGGCTACATCACCGGCTTTGACTCCTTTGTGGTGGTGGTCCAGTCCGAGGAGAAGCAGCAGGTCATCTACAAGCACGCCATCTCCACCATCGTCCCGGAGCGGCGGATGGAGCTGGAGCCGGAGGAGTAGAGAGAGCGTCCCCGGAGATAGGGGAGGGAACGTTTACTTATGAAGCAGGGCACGGCGATCACCCGCGCGGTCATTCTGCTGCTGTTGGCGGCGGTGCTGGCCTACCTGGGGTTTTCCCTCTGGCAGGGCCTGTCCGACCCCTACCAGCTCATTGTCACCTATTCCTACGAGATGGATGACGACCTTGCCATCGACGGGGTGGTGGTCCGGGAGGAGCAGACCATCCCCGGCAGGGCCGCCCTGGCCGAGGTGCTGCCCAGGGAGGGGGAGCGGGTGCCGGTGGGGGCGTCGGTGGCGCTGATCTACCAGGACGAGAGCGCCCTTTCCGGCCGCCGCCGGGCGCGGGAGATCGAGCAGGAGCTGGAGCAGGTGCGTTACGCCATGCGCATCGGCAGCAGCCAGAGCGACGCCAAGGAGCTGGACGGCCAGCTGGTGAGCGATCTGGCCCACCTGCGCGCCAACGTCTCCGCCGGGACCCTGGACGACCTGGAGGAGCAGGGTTCGGACATCCGCAGTCTGGTGGTGAAGCGCACCGTGGAGCCGGACAGCGGCGACGTGACCCAGCTCCAGGAGACCGCCGACCAGCTGGAGAGCGAGCTGGCCGACCTGAACGCCTCCTCCCAGCGCACCACCCGCCGCGTCACCGTGGACAGGGCGGGGACCTTCTCCGGCCTGGCCGACGGCTACGAGGCGCTGCTCACCCCGGAGTTGCTGGAGAACATGACCGTGGCCGACCTGGAGGACGTCTTTGACCGGGAGGTCACCGCCCCGGCGGACAGCCTGGGCAAGCTCATCACCGACTCCACCTGGTACTTCGCCACCGTCCTCTCGGACGAGGACACCCAGCGCCTGGAGGAGGGGAAGCGCTGCACCATGGTCTTCTCTGGCGACTTCAACGAGGAAATGGACATGACCCTGGAGCGCATCGGCCCGTCGGAGGACGGCCGCCGGGTGGTGGTCTTCTCCACCGACCGGGCCTTGAACCAGGTGACTCTGTGCCGGTTCGTCAGCGCCCGGCTGGTCTTTGAGCGCTACACCGGGGTGCGCATCCCCGACCAGGCGCTCCGGGTGCGGGACAACGACGACGGCACCACCACCCCTGGGGTGTACACCCTGGTGGGACGGCAGGTGGAGTTCAAGCCGGTGGAGGTCATCCGGGAAGGCGACGGGTTCTACCTGGTGCGGGGCACCGCCACCAACCGGAAGGTCCTGCGCCCAGGGGACACCCTGGTGCTGTCCAACGAGGAACTGTACGACGGAAAGGTGGTGGCCTGACATGGAACTGAACCAGCGCGTGGCGGCCATCCGCGCCCAGATCGACGCGGCGGCCCGGGAGGTGGGCCGGGACCCCGGCGAGATCACCCTGGAGGCCGCCACCAAGACCCGGGACGCGGCCACCGTCCGGGCGGCCATCGCCGCGGGGATCACCGTCTGCGGGGAGAACCGGGTCCAGGAGCTGACCCAGAAGCTGGATCAGTTCGCCTACGACGGCGCGGCGGTTCACTTCATCGGCCACCTCCAGACCAACAAGATCAACAAGGTGGTGGGTCGGGTGGACCTCATCGAGTCGGTGGGGTCTCAACATCTGCTGGAGGGCATTGACGCCTATGCCGCCAAGCTGGGCCTGGTGCAGGATATCCTCCTGGAGGTGAACATCGCCGCCGAGGAGAGCAAGTCGGGCTTTGCGCCGGAGGAGATGCTGGAAGCGGCGCGGCAGGCGTTGAAAATGCCCCATGTGCGGTTGCGCGGCGTTATGGCCATCCCTCCGGTAGCACAAGATGTGGGGGGCAATCGAAAATTTTTTCACAAAATACGTGAAATATATGTTGACATAATTCACAAAATGGGAGATAATAGGGGTACCATCAATTGTCTCTCCATGGGGATGAGCCAGGATTTCGCCGACGCGGTCCGGGAGGGCGCCACCCTTGTCCGGGTGGGCACAGGGCTGTTTGGCCCACGCGTCTGAGCCGGGAGGGGCACAACGAAGAAAGGGGAACGACCACGATGAGTTTCTTAGACGAACTGAAGCGCCTGACCCGGCCCTATGATGATGAGGAAGAGGAGTTCGAGGACTTCGAGACCGAGCAGCAGTCCAAATCGGACAAGCGCCGGGAGCGCGCCACCGCTCGGGAAGAAGCCACCGCCTCCATCTTCGACACCCAGGCCGAGCGCCGGAGCAACAAGGTGGTCAACATCCACGCCACCACCCAGCTCCAGGTGGTTCTGATGAAGCCGGAGCGCTTTGAGTCCGCCCCTGAGATCGCCGACCATCTGCGGGAGAAGCGCACCGTGGTGCTGAACCTGGAGTCCGTGGACAAGAACGTGGCTCGCCGCCTGCTGGACTTCGTTGCCGGCGTGGCCTACGCCAGCGACGGCAAGATCAAGAAGGTGGCCGCCTTCACCTACATCGTCACCCCCTTCAACGTGGACATTCTGGGCGACCTGGTGGGCGAGCTGGAGAACAACGGCCTCTACAACTTCTAAGAAAGACCGTTCCGGGCGGCGGGTTACCCGCCGCCCTTACCACATACAGAAAGGGAGAGATCGGAATGTTGACGCCCCAGGAAGTGGCCCAGCGATCTTTCAGCAAAGCCTCCTTTGGCGGGTACAATATGGCGATGGTGGATGACTTCCTGGACGAGGTCACCGCCGACTACGAGGCGCTTTATAACGACAACGCCCTGCTCAAGCAGAAGCTGGGGGTGCTGTCCGGGAAGATCCGGGAGTACCAGTCCACCGAGGAGGCCATGCGCAAGACCCTGCTGGCCGCCCAGGAGATGTCGGAAAAGCTGGTGAAGGAGACCCAGGCCAAGTGCGACCAGATGCTGGCCGAGGCGGAGGGGAAATCCGCCATCCGAAAGGCCGAGCTGGAGCAGGGTCTGCGCCTGGAGAACCAGAAGCTCCAGACCGCCCAGGCCGCCGTGGCTGCCTACAAGGAGCAGGTCCGGGCCGTATGCCGGCAGCAGTTGGAGACCCTGGATCGGTTGGATGCCATCCCCGCCCCGGAGATTCCGAAAGCGCCGGAGGTAAACGCCGCGGACGCCGCCGCCCAGGAGATCCAGGCCGCCGTGGCCCAGGACCTGGCCCGGGAGGAGGCGGAGAGCGCCGCCCAGGAGCCTGACCAGACCCCGGCCCAGGAGGAGCCTGCCCCCGCGCCGGAACCCGCGGCGGAGGCCCGGCAGCCGGAGGAGGATCCCACCGCCCCCACCCGCCGGGTGGACCGCCGGAGCCTGGAGTTCGGCAAGGATTTTGAGATCGACTGAGTTCGCCTTTCCAAGAGAGCAGGGCCGGTGAAAGCCGGCCCTGTTTTTACGGCAAGGGGAGAGGAGAGCGTCTGTGTCCATTCAACTGTCCGACCACTTTACCTATTCCCGCCTGTTTCGCTTCTGCCTGCCCCCGGTGGTGATGATGGTCTTCACCTCCATCTACGGCGTGGTGGACGGCTTTTTCGTGTCCAACTGGGCGGGCAAGACCGCCTTTTCCGCCATCAACTTCATCTACCCTGTCATCGCCATCCTGGGCGGCGTGGGCTTCATGCTGGGCGCCGGGGGCAGCGCCCTGGTGGGCAAGACGCTGGGGCAGGGGGATCGGGCGCGGGCCAACCGCTACTTCTCCATGCTGGTGGCGGCCACCGCCCTGGCGGGCGTCCTCCTGTCCACCCTGGGCATTGTCCTGCTGGGCCGCATCGCCCGGTGGATGGGCGCCACGGCGGAGATGCTGGACGACTGCGTGCTCTACGGGCGTATCGTGCTGGCCTTCAACACCTGTTTCATGCTCCAAAACCTCTTTATGACCTTCCTCACCACCGCCCAGAAGCCCCACCTGGGCCTTGCCTGCACCGTGGCCGCCGGGGTGACCAACATGGCCCTGGACGCCCTCTTCGTGGCGGGGCTGCGCTGGGGGCTGGCCGGCGCGGCGCTGGCCACCGGCCTCTCCCAGACGGTGGGCGGCGCGCTGCCCCTGGTCTACTTCCTCCGGCCCAACGACTCCCTGCTGCGCCTGGGCCGGCCCCGGTGGGATGCGCCCGCCCTGCTCCACGCCTGCGGCAACGGCGCGTCCGAGCTGATGAGCAACATCTCCGGGCCGCTGGTGAGCATGCTCTACAACTACCAGCTCCTGCGCCTGGCGGGGGAGAACGGCGTGGCGGCCTACGGGGTGCTGATGTACGTGGGCTTTGTGTTCGTGGCCATCTTCATCGGCTACACCACCGGCGCCGCCCCCATTCTCAGCTACCACTACGGCGCGGAGGATCGCGGCGAGGTCCGCGGCATTTTGAAAAAGAGCCTGACGGTGATGGTCCTCACCGGCCTTGTGATGATGGCCCTGGCCTGGACCTGCGCGGGGCTGATCGCCCGGGTCTTCGTGGGCCACTACCCCGCCCTGATGGCCCTGACCCGGCACGCCTTTCACATCGTCTGCCTCCACTATCTCTTTGCCGGGGTGAACATCTTCACCTCCTCCTTCTTCACCGCCCTGAATAACGGCGCCGTCTCCGCCCTCATCTCCTTTCTGCGGACCCTGGTGTTCCAGATGGCCGCCGGGGCGCTGCTCCCTATCTGGTTCGGCGTGGAGGGCATCTGGTGGGCCTGGGTGGGCGCGGAGGGCTGCGCCTTCCTGCTGAGCCTCGCCTTCCTCCTGGCCAAGCGGCAAAAATACGGCTACTGAGCAAAGGGGAGACCCCCGTCGCCTGGGACGTGACCCCCAACAGCATATCGCGTCAAAGCAAGGGCCGCGCCATCCAGGCGCGGCCCTTGCTTTGACTGTCTAAAATCCCGCCGAAACGCGTGAAGACGCTCCATGCCCCGGCGCGCATTTTCTCAGTTACGCCGAGATATAGAAGTACGCGTTTTCAGAGCAGTAAAGAATTTGACCCAGTTCTCCGTACCAGATCTGGTTCGCAGAAATTCCCGCCTGCTCCAACCTTCCATTCTCATCGAGCAGATCGATGCGCGTTTCCCCGTCGACCATGTGAGGATGGATGAGCTTGCGCCCCACCACGGTATAATTGTCCCCGCCGATGGTGACAGTTTTGGCGGTGCCGGAGGAGGAGACCTCCATCTCCGCGCCAGGGGCCTGGGTGTAATACAGCCCGTTGTTCTCAGCGCGCAAATCGCCGTTGGCATACACCTGGACCTCGTCCATCATCTGGGGAAATACCAACTCCAGCGAGGGATCCAGCGCGTTGTAGAGCCATCGGCCCGCGGCCTCATCATAGGATTTGACCACCAGATAGCCTTGGCCGATATCACTCAAGGACCACTCCACTGTGTAGGGGAGTTCCTTGACTGTCCCAGCATAAAAGTCCAGCCAATCGGAATATCCGTCCTTGCGGCCGCTCTCCGGCGCCACCGGGATATAGTCGCCAAAGGCCGGCCCTATGACCCAGTAGTTGTCCATGCCCTCCACCGTCCCAAGGGTATTCCCCCGGACGTCCACCACCAGGATGGAGCCGTCCTCCTGTTTGACTGCCAGCTTTCCGTGGGAGAAAACCGCCAGGGGATCCATCAGCTTTGGAGAGGAAAAAACAAGATTCCCTTGGGCGTTATAGTAGGAGGTCGCGCCCAGATCCGGGTCATCCACCCGGAAGATCCCGCCCTTTTGCCGGCCGATCCGTTCCTCGCTTGTTAAAACCACCCGCCCATAGAGGTCGCTCACGCGGTACAGGGGAGCGTCTTCGGAGTCGTCCACAAGATACAGATACGCGCCGTCAAAGTCATAGACCGTATCCGAGGCTGTGAGAAAAGCCAATTCCATGGTGAGCGGCGGTGTAGCGTCAAAGCGCAGGCGCTGGGCCGGGTCTATCAGCCTTGTGAGGATAGCGGCGCACTCCGCCCTGGACAGCTCGGCCGTGGGGGAAAAGCGGCCACAACCGTCCGTCCCGCTCAAGACCCCTGCCCGATACAGCGTTAGGGCAAACTGCCCCAGATCGGTGGATATGGTGTAGTCGGGAAGGCTTGTGACGGGGTTGATTTTCTGAAAGTCGTCCCCATCATAAATGCGGGACAGAAATTGGACAAACCTCTCCCGGTTCAACGGGGCAGACTCCGCCGCCTCTGCCTCGAATACGATCTGGTGCTCCAGACAATACCGCAAGTAAGGATCGCTCCAGTCCTCTCCCGGAGCGGCGTGGAAGGACTGGGCGCTGCCTGTGTGGGCCTGGTGGAGCCGGGCCAAGATCGCATAACTCTCCTGGGGGGTAATGACGCGCTGGGGCTGAAAGCGTCCGTCCTGGTCGCCCACAAATACCCCCGCCTCATAGCAGAAATTGGCGCTGTCATGATACCAGGCGTCAGCCGGTACATCCACAAAGCGCGCCTGCTCGTCAGCCGCCTTTGCCGCCGGAGCAAGCCCGCAGATCAGCATCGCCCCGACACAGCACACCAAAGCCGCGCGAAAGATCCCCGCCCGTTTCATAGATACCAGCCCCCTGTTATTTCGCGCGGTTTCTAAACCGCGCCATCGTCCAGCCCGCATATCAGGGCATTTGCCCGCCTGCGGCGCGACCGGGAACAGCCGCCGGGCGGCATGGAGGTTTTCTCCCGCGGCGCGGGGATGGGCAGCCGTCACTCCCCCGGCGGAGGGGACAGCTCCTCTCGTTTTTTCGCCTGGTAGTAGGCGGTGGTCTCCGCGTCGGTAAAGACGGGGTGCGCCTCCATCTCCTGGGCCTTTTCGGCCAAAAACCGCTTCAGCGCCTCCAGCCCGTCGCCGTCCAGGGGGAAGCTCTCCCGGCCGATCTCCTGGGCGTAGGGCCGGGAGAACGGCCCCTGCCAGAGGACCAGGGGGAAACAGTCCCTCCCCTGGGTGGGTTCGATCTGGAAGCGCAGCGCCCCGGCGCTGCCCAGATAGCCGTTGCCGTTTTTGAAGTAGCCCAGGGTGGGCAGACGGATCTCGCCCATGTCAGCCTTCCCCGCCGTCGAAGACCAGGGTGGCGAAGTAGTCCTCCGGGGTCTCCGCCCGGCGCATCAGCTTCACCGACCCGTCGGGGCGCAGCAACAGCTCCGCCGAGCGCAGCCGGCCGTTGTACTGGTAGCCCATGGCGAAGCCGTGGGCGCCGGTGTCGTGGATGACCAGCAGGTCGCCCAGGTCGATCTTGGGCAGCATCCGATCCACGGCGAACTTGTCGTTGTTCTCGCACAGCCCGCCCACCACGTCGTACATGTGGTCGCAGGGGGCGGTCTCCTTGCCTATGACGGTGATGTGGTGGTACGCCCCGTACATGGCCGGGCGCATGAGGTTGGCCGCGCAGGCGTCCACGCCCACGTACTCCTTGTAGATGTGCTTGAAGTGGGTGGCCCGGGTCACCAGACAGCCGTAGGGGCCAAGCATGAACCGCCCCAGCTCGGTACAAAGCGCCACGTCGCCCATCCCCGCTGGGACCAGCACCTCCTCATAGGCCCGGCGCACCCCCTCGCCGATGACGGCGATGTCGTTGGGCGTCTGGTCGGGGAGGTAGGGGATGCCCACGCCGCCGGAGAGGTTGATAAAGGCGATGTGGCAGCCCGTCTCCTGGTGGAGTTCCACCGCGGTCTGGAAGAGGATACGGGCCAGGGCGGGGTAGTAGTCGTTGGAGAGGGTGTTGGAGGCCAAAAAGGCGTGGATGCCGAAGCGCTTGGCGCCCATCTCCTTCAGGCGCTGAAAGGCCTGGGTGAGCTGGGGTCGGGTCATGCCGTACTTGGCCTGGCCGGGGTTGTCCATGACCTGGAACCCCTCGTTGCTGGCGCCCAGGGTGAAGGTGCCGCCGGGGTTGAACCGGCAGGAGATGGTCTCGGGGATGGTTCCGATGGTCTCTTTCAAAAAGTCCACGTCGGTGTAGTCGTCCAGGTTGATGATGGCCCCCAGCTCATGGGCCTTGGCAAACTCCCGGGCGGGAACGTCGTTGGCGGAGAACATGATGTTCTCGCCCGTCACGCCGCAGCGCTCGGCCAGCATCAGCTCGGTGAGGGAGGAGCAGTCCAGGCCGCAGCCCTCCTCTTTGAGGATGTTCAAAATGCCGGGGGTGGGCGTGGCCTTCACGGCGAAGTACTCCTTATAGCCCGGATTCCAGGCGAAGGCCGCCCGGAGGGCGCGGACGTTTGCCCGGATGCCCGCCTCGTCGTAGAGGTGGAAGGGGGTGGGGTAGCGCTCCACGATATCCTGGAGCTGGGGAAGGGTCACAAAGGTTTTTTTCATGGGTCACAAACGCCTTTCTCTGGTGTCTTGTCTCGGCCTCAACCGGCCAGGTAGACCGCCTTGGCGGCCTTGTAGGTCATAAAGCAGTCCAGCTTGCCCACCGTCTCAAAGGGGGCGTGCATGGACAGCACCGGCACCCCAGCGTCCAGCACGTCGATGTTCCGCTGGGCCAGGTACGCGGCCACCGTGCCGCCGCCGCCCTGGTCGGCCTTGCCCAGCTCCGCCATCTGCCAGACCACGCCGGCGTCGTCCAAAATCTTCCGCACCCGGGCCACCAGCTCCGCCGAGGCGTCGGACGCGCCGGACTTGCCCCGGGCGCCGGTGTACTTGCACAGGCCCACGCCGTAGTTGACCCTGGCGGCGTTGCGCTTTTCGTAGACCTCCGGGAAGTTGGGGTCGAAAGCGCTGGTCACGTCGGCGGAGAGGCACAGGGACTTTTCAAAGCAGCGCTTCAGCGGGGTCTGCTGGCTGTCGCACAGGTCGCCCATGAAGGTGTCGAAAGCGGCGGAGAGCATCCCCGTCACCCCCTCCGAGCCAATCTCCTCCTTGTCCGCCAGCATACACACGGCGGTCTTGGTGGGCACCGCGTCCAGCTCCAGCAGGGCGGCCAGACAGGCGTAGGCGCAGACCCGGTCGTCGTGGCCGTAGGCGCCGATCATGGAGCGGTCCAGGCCCAGGTCGCTGGCCCGGAAGGCGGGCACCACCTCCAGCTCGGCGGAGATGAAGTCCTCCTCCAAAATGCCGTACTTCTCGTGGAGCAGCTCCATCACCGCCAGCTTCACCCGGTCGCCGCCCTCGTCGTCCTTGAAGGGGCGGCTGCCCACCAGGATGTTCAGGCTCTCGGCGGGGATGGCCTCCCCCAGGGGCTTTTTG
>CANRLZ010000044.1 GCA_947631595.1 uncultured Oscillospiraceae bacterium | reverse complement strand
CACAGCATCCCTTACAGTGTAGCACATGACCTTGGAGAGGGTCATTAAAAACTACTACTCTATAATACAAGGAGATATGAGCGTTGAAAATAACAAATATTCCTATCACGAAACTTCATGCCTTTGATGGCCACCCCTACAAGGTCCTGGATGACGGGGAGATGGACGAACTGACCGGGAGCGTCCGGGAGAACGGTGTCCTGTCCCCCTTGATCGTGAGGCCGCTGGAGGACACAGAACATGAATACGAGGTGATCTCCGGCCACCGGAGACTTCACGCCGCGGAGAGGGCGGGGATGCAGAGCGTCCCCGCCTTTATCTATGAGATCGACCGGGACGAGGCGGCGGTCATGGTTGTGGACAGCAACCTCCACCGGGAACACATCTTGCCCAGCGAGAAGGCGTTTGCTTACAAGTTGAAGATGGAGGCGCTGGCACATCAAGGCAAGACCTCTCGCCAAGTTGGCGAGAAGTGGAGCGTAGCACAGGTCAGCGAGGCGGCGAACGAGAGCCAACGGCAAGTCCATCGGTATATCCGCCTCACGAAGCTCGTCCCGGAGTTATTGCAGGTGATGGACGAAGGCCGCATCGCCTTCTCCGTGGGCGTGGAGTTGTCCTTCCTGAACGAGCGCCAGCAACACGACCTGCTGGACGCCATCGACCTGAACGACTGTACTCCCTCCTACTCCCAAGCCTGCCGGATGCACCGGGAGGCGGCCACCATCACCGCCAACCGGATTTCGGAGATCATGGCCGAGGAAAAGCCCAACCAGCGGGAGCAGATCAGGCTCCGCCGGGAGGACTTCCGAAAGTATTTCCCCTCCAGCCACACCGACCAACAGATCATGCGAGACATCATGTGCGGGCTGGACCTGCTGAAGCGCCAGCGCAGCCGCGACCGCGACGCCAGATAAGGAGGCACTATGGAAAAGGATGAACTGACCCCGGAGGAATTTTATAAGGACTACGACGGCTTTACCATGCGCATCGGGGGCACCACCTACGAGGTGGACCTCCACTTCGACCCCCAAGGCCGACAGTGCGTGCTGGAGCAGTTCATGGACCTGCTGGACAGATTTGAAACCGAGCAAAAGGCTTCGTAAAATAAAATCGCCTTTGCAATGCCCGGTTGTCAGGAAAGGAGTTAACATGGCAGCAGCAAACAAATCAGGGCAGGAAGAAAAAATCACGGCGCTTTACGGACGCCTCAGCGACGACGACGGCGTGGACATCGAATCGAATTCCATCGCCAATCAGAGAACCATCCTTCAGGACTACGCCCGTAAGAATGGCTATCTCCATCCCCAGTTTTTCTGTGACGACGGTGTGAGCGGGACCACCTTCGAGCGCCCCGGCTTCAAGGAGATGGAGGCACTGGTGGAGGCAGGCAAAGTAGCCACGGTCATCGTCAAGGACCTCTCCCGGTTCGGCAGGAACTACCTGGAGGTAGGGCGGTATCTTGAAGTCGTGTATCCCACGCTGGGGGTGAAGTTCATCGCCATCCAGGAGAATGTGGACACGCTGGCCGGGACTGGCACGGAGATGATGCCGTTCCACAATATTTTCAATGAGTGGTATGCCGCCCAGACCAGCAAGAAGATCCGGGCGGTTTGGGCCATGAAGGCGTCCAAGGGGAAACGAATTGCATCATCAGTTCCCTATGGGTATGTAAAAGACCCCGACGACCATGAGAAATGGCATATCGACGAGCCCGCCGCACGGGTGGTGCGGAAGATATACGCCCTATGCCTCGCCGGACGGGGACCGCAGCAGATCGCCAATCAGTTGGAAGATGAGCGCATCATGTGCCCCACCGCGTACAGGCTCAATGCTGGACGCCCCGGAAGCCATCTACCTCCGGCAGACCCGTATATCTGGAGTCCTGACACTGTAGCGCGGATATTGGCTAACCGCCAGTACACTGGCTGTACGGTCAATTTCAAGACCACCACCGTCAGCTATAAGGTCCACAAGGAGGTCCACAAGCCGGAGGACGAGTGGCAGATCATTCCCAACACCCAGGAGCCCATCATCGACGAGAACACCTGGCTGCGGGTTCAAGAGCTTCGGAGCAATAAGCGCCGTCCCACGGCCACAGGCCGGAAGAGCCTGTTCTCCGGTCTGGTCTACTGTTACGACTGTGGAGCGAAACTCCATTTCTCCGCAGCCAAGAGTTTGAAACGGGATCAGGAGCATTTCAGGTGTGCAAATTATAAATCAGGGCGAGGGAAATGTACCATCCATTTTATTCGGGACGTGGTGTTGGAGAAGATCGTCTATGAGGCTGTTTCCGGCTTGGCCGACTTCGTGCGGTGCTATGAGTCCGACTTTCTCATCATGCAGGAGCAGAAGGAAACCGTCATGCGTAAGAAGGAGCTTCAAGCCGCAAAGAATCAGTTGGAACAGGCCAGGCGGCGTGTGAGCGAGATCGACCGTATCATCTCCCGCATTTACGAGGACAACATCTCCGGTAAGATCTCCGATGAACGCTTCGGCAAGATGTCCGCGACCTACGAGGCAGAGCAGAAAGAGTTGGAAAGGTCCATCGCCGCCTGCGAGGAAAAACTGAGGGAAGCCGACAAGGCCGCCATCGACCTGCGGATGCTCCTGAATGGTCTCAGAGAGTTTTCCATGGTCCGTGAACTCACCCCCACCATCGTCAACACCCTCATCCAGCGCATCGAGATCCACAACAACGATAAATCCAGCGGACATTGTTACGTCAAGGTAGACATCTACTTTACCGCTGTCGGCATGATCGACATCCCCACGAAGCAGGAATTGGAACAACTGCGGGCCGACTACCTCAAGAGGATGCAGTCCGCATAAAACGGACAAGGTGCAGTCCCGAAAGACTGCACCTTGCCGTACATAGCAAATGTTTCCTTATCCGGCCCGCCCAAAACCGCCGGGGCGTTTTTTGTCAAAAGGGGGCGGGGGAGGGGCGCTCACGGCCCCTCCCAGCGCAGGACGGTGGTGGTGTAGCGCTCCCCCGCGCCGGAGGTGGCGTACCAGAGCCGGAAGGGGGCGGAGAGGTGCCGGAGCTTGACGGCCAGGTGGTCGTCGTAGACCGTCACCGCCTCCACCGCCTGGGCAAAGACCTCCTCCGAGCAGACGGCGCTCTCCCGGAGGGTCTGCGCCAGAGCGGCCCCGTCCTCCTCCGGGCCGTCCTCCCGCCCGTCCAGACCCTGGAGCTGACGGGCAAGCCCCTCCAGCTCCCGGTCGTACCGCCCCTTCATCCGCGCCATCTCATCCCCGGAGATCAGACCGCCGAAACAGGCGTCCATCACCCGCTCCCGCCGCCGCTCCAGCTCGGCGGCGCGCCGCTCCAGCCGCGCCCGCTCCCGCGCCTGGGGCCGGTCGGCCCGAACCTGCATGATTTCCCGGGCAATACGCTGCGCCAGGGCATCATAGTCCACCCCCAGGCGCCGAAGGACGAACTCCACGCAGGCGTTCAGCGCCCTGTGGTTCACCATCCCCACCCCGCACCCATCCCCCTGGAGCCGCCCCCGACACCCCCAGAGCCGGTAGACCGTCCCGTCGGCGCGCCGGCTGGTCCGGGGCACGAAGGGGCTGCCGCAGACCCCGCAGCGGAGCTTGCCGGAGCACCAGTGCCGGGCGGAGTGCTTGCCCCCCGCCGCCTGCCGGGCCGCCCGCCGCGCCAGTTCCGTTTGCACCGCCTCCCAGGTGGGGCGGTCGATCACCGCCGGGTGGTGATCCCGGAGCAAAAACTGCTCCTCCTGCCCCCGGTTTTCCACCTTCCGATGGGTGAGGTAGTCCACGGTGACGTACTTTTTTTGCAGCACGTCCCCGGCGTACTTCTCGTTGCCCAGAATGCGCCGCACCGTCGCCCGCGACCACTTCCCGGAGGCCGACCGGGGCGGGGGAACACCCTCCTGGGAAAGCTCCCGCGCGATGACGTGAGCGCCCTTTCCCTCGTGGAGGAATTTGTGGTAGATGCGCCGGACGACTTGGGCCTCCGGCTCCTGGATGGACAGCCGCCCGCCGGTGAGGTCGTAGCCGTAGAGGGAGTTGTTGCCGAAGACCACCCCCGCCTCCATCCGCCGCCGCTGGCCCCACTTCACCCGCTGGGAGGTCTTCCGGGATTCCTCCTGGGCCATGCTGGCCATGAGGGTGAGGCGCAGTTCGCCGTCGCTGTCCCGGGTGTCGATGTTGTCGCCGGCGAACACCACCCCAACCCCCAGGCGCTGGAGGCGGCGGGTGTAGGCCAGAGCGTCCACCGTGTTCCGGGCGAACCGGGAGACCTCCTTGGTGAGGATGAGGTCCAGCCTGCCCGCCTCTGCGTCCCGGATCATCCGCTGGAACTGCGGCCGCTGGGCGGTGGTGCCGGAGGCGCCCTCGTCGGGGTAGAGACCCGCCAGGACCCACCCCTCCCGGTGGCGGATGTAGTCGGAAAAATACGCCTTCTGGCTGGCCAGGGAGTTGGCCTGATCCCCCTTGTCGGTGGAGACCCGGCAGTACACCCCCACCCGCAGAGGGCCGGTGCGTTCCCTGGGAAATCCGCCGCCGCTCAAAGCTCCGCGGCGTCTTCCGCCCCGTCCCGAAGCAGCTCGCCCAGCTGCGCCTCCGTCAGCCACCCCCGCCGCCGCGCCTCCCGCAGCAGCCCGGCCCGGATCTCCCGCTCCACCGCGGTCTTCTCCTCCTCCGTCAACGCCCCGCCCCCTTCCTTCCCCCCAACCCTATGCCCCCGGACGGCAAAAAAGACCCCGGAGACACCGGGGCGGGGGAGGGGGCTGTTGTTATGTAAACACTATTATGTAAACTTAAAGGGTGACCATATCGCCCCGACGGTACCTACCGCCGAGGGAGCGGTCCAGATCGCCCTGGAGGAGATGGGGGTGACCCTCCACGGCGCCCGCGCCCTGGTGCTGGGCTATGGCCGCGTGGGCAAGCTCACCGCCCACCGCCTGGCCGCCCTGGGCGCCCAGGTCACCGTGGCCGCCCGCGCCTGCGACGCCCTGGCCTGGGCCGCCGCCTACGGCCACCGCGCCATCCGTCTGGCCGACCTGGACGGCGCCCTGGGGGAATACGACCTGGTGGTCAACACCGTCCCCGCCCGCGTCCTCACCCGTCCTCTCCTCGCCCAACTCCGGGAGAACTGCCTCGTCATCGACCTGGCCTCCAAGCCGGGCGGCGTGGACTTTCAAGGGGCGGCGGAGCTTGGGGTGCGGTGCGTCTGGGCGCTGTCGCTGCCGGGGAAGGTGGCGCCCATCACCGCCGGGGCGGCTCTGCGGGATACCATTTACAACATGCTCGGTGAAATCAGTTAGGAGTGTTACGATGGAGCAAATCACGGTAGGCTTTGCCTTTTGCGGCTCCTTTTGTACCTTGTCCAAAGCCATCGCCGCCCTGGAGGCGGTGCGGGCGAACTATCCGCGGGTGGTGCCCATCGTCTCGGAGACGGTGGCGGACACCGACACCCGCTTCGGCAGCGCCCACGACTTCCTGCGGGAGATGGAGCGCATCTGCGACCGGCGGGTGATCCGCACGGTGGAGGGGGCGGAGCCAATCGGCCCCAAAAAGCTGCTGGACGTGCTGGTGATCTGCCCGTGCACGGGCAACACCCTGGCCAAGCTGGCCCACGGCATCGCGGACACGGCGGTGACCATGGCGGCGAAAGCCCACCTGCGCAACGCCCGCCCCCTGGTGCTGGCGCCCTCCACCAACGACGGCCTCAGCGCGGCCCTGCCCAATATCGGCCAGCTCATGGGCCGGAAAAACGTCTACTTCGTCCCCTTCCGCCAGGACGACCCGGTGGGGAAGCCCACCAGCCTGGTGGCCGACTTCACCCTGGTGCCCCAGGCGGTGGAGCAGGCCCTGGCCGGCGTCCAGCCCCAGCCGGTTCTCCTGGGCGCGTAAAAAATCGCCGGAGCCGCGCGGCTCCGGCGATTTTTGTTGGCCGAAAACGATCCCGGCCCCAGCGCCTCACTCGATCTCCAGATGCTTGGGTTCGGGCAGGACCTGGGTCTCCTTGGGCAGGGTCAGGGTGAGCACGCCGTTGTCGTACTTGGCGCGGATCTTCTCCGTGTCGATGCCGGAGACGTCGAACTGGCGGGTGTAGGTGCCGTAGGAGCGCTCCACGCGGACGTACTTGCCCTTCTTGTCCTGGTCCTCGTGCTCGGAGTGGCGCTCGGCCTGGATGGTCAGGGTGGCGTCGTTCAGGTCCAGGTGGATGTCCTTCTTGTCGAAGCCGGGCAGGTCGGCGGTGAGGACGTAGCTGTCGCCCTCGTCGGTGATGTCCGTCTTGAACTCCGCCAGATCGCCGCCGCGGAAGAAGGGGCCGCCGAAGAACCGCTTCTCCAGCTCCTCCATCTCGCGAAACGGGTCGTACACCAGGCCGCGGTTTTCTCTGCGATAGGGTTTCAGTTCAAACATGGTAAATACCTCCTTCATTTCTCGATCCGATGGTGGGCGGTGTTCCGCCCTCTTTTGTTTACACCCATAGTATGACCGGGAAAATCAGATATTGTGTGGCAAGAAGATGAACAAACTGTAAAAATTAGCACTCGCGAACGGAGAGTGCTAATTTTCGCGTTCCCGTACCTGTCCGGCCCGGCGGATTTGACCGCACACCCAAAAATCCCCGCCTCTTATCCCGCCGAATTGTGGAACATTTTCACGCCTTGGGACTTTTTGGAAAACCGGCGGACGAAAAGTTGGATGGGGCAAAAAAAGCTTGAAAAATCAGAAGAAATGTGGTACAATGCTACGAACCTCACCCAGGTGTTGTTCCGCGGCATTTTTGGTGTCGCGGCGGCGGTTTTCTCGGGAAGGAAACCGGTACATAGAAAAAACTGGTACCCCTTGAAAGGAGCATGGATCGATGAAAGGCATCATCCTGGCCGGGGGCAGCGGCACGCGGCTGTACCCGCTGACCATCGTCACCAGCAAGCAGCTCTTGCCCATCTACGACAAGCCCATGGTGTACTACCCCCTGTCCACCCTCATGCTGGCGGGCATCCGGGATATTTTGATCATCTCCACGCCCCAGGACCTCCCCAACTTTGAAAAGCTCCTGGGAGCCGGCTCCCAGTTTGGCGTCCACCTGTCCTACAAAGTCCAGCCCTCGCCGGACGGCCTGGCCCAGGCGTTTATCCTGGGGGAGGAGTTCGTGGGCGGTGACAGCTGCGCCATGATCCTGGGCGACAACATTTTCTACGGCGCGGGTCTGGCCGCGCACCTTCGCCGGGCGGCGGAGCAGACCTCCGGCGCCACGGTGTTCGGCTACTACGTGGAGGACCCGGAGCGCTTCGGCGTGGTGGAGTTTGACGCCGACGGCAAGGCCGTCTCCATCGAGGAGAAACCCGCCCGGCCCAAGTCCAACTACGCCGTCACCGGACTCTACTTCTACGACCAGAGGGTCTGCGACCGGGCAAAGAGCCTGAAGCCCTCTCCCCGTGGGGAGCTGGAGATCACCGACCTGAACCGGATCTACCTGGAGGAGGGCAGCCTGAACGTCATCACCCTGGGCCGGGGCTACGCCTGGCTGGACACCGGGACGGTGGACTCCCTGGCGGAGGCCTCCGAGTTCGTCCGGGTCATCGAATCCAGGGAGGGCGTGCAGATCTCCGCCCCGGAGGAGATCGCCTTCCGCCACGGCTGGATCGACAGGGCCAAGTTGGAGGCGTCCGCCGCCGCCTATGGCAAATCGCCCTACGGCCGCCACCTGCGCAACGTGGCGGAGGGAAAATACATCTACTGATAGGGGTGTCACATATATGACCTTTACCAAGACCGCCCTGGAGGGCGTGTACATCGTGGAACCCAAGGTTTTCGGCGACCACAGAGGCTTTTTCATGGAGAGCTGGTCGGAGCGGGTGTTTGAGGCGGAGGGGCTGCACTACAACTTCGTCCAGGACAACCACTCCTCCTCCACCGTGAAGGGCACCCTGCGGGGCATCCACTTCCAGCGGGGGGAGAAGGCCCAGGCCAAGCTGGTGCGCTGCGTGAAGGGCGCGGTGCTGGACGTGGCGGTGGATCTTCGCCCCAGCAGCCCCACCTATAAAAAATGGGTGGCGGTGGAGCTGAGCGCGGAGAACAAGAAGCAGCTGCTCATCCCACGGGGCTTCGGTCACGGCTTTTTGACCCTCACGGACGACGTGGAATTCCTCTACAAGGCGGACAACCCCTACGCCCCCGAGGCGGACGGCGGCATCCGCTGGAACGACCCGGAGATCGGGGTGGAGTGGGGCGTTGACGACCCCATTTTGTCCGACAAGGACAGCAAGTCGCCCTTCCTGAAGGACGCCATCACGGGATTTGAGGAGTGGTAGAGATGAAACTGCTGATCACCGGCGGCGCCGGATTTATCGGGAGCAACTTCGTCTTCTATGAGCGGGCGAAGCACCCGGAGTACGACCTTGTCTGCGTGGACAAGCTCACCTACGCCGGCAACCTGGAGACCCTGGCCGGCGTCATGGACGACCCCAAGTTCCAGTTCGTCCGGGCGGACATCGCCGACCGGGCGGCCATGGACGCCCTCTTTGAGCGGGAGCGGCCGGACGTGGTGGTGAACTTCGCCGCGGAGAGCCACGTGGACCGCTCCATCGAGAACCCCGCCATCTTCCTGGAGACCAACGTGCTGGGCACCCAGGTGCTGTTGGACGCCAGCCGGAAGTACGGCGTGGGGCGGTATCACCAGGTCTCCACCGACGAGGTCTACGGCGACCTCCCCCTGGACCGCCCCGACCTCTTCTTCACCGAGCAGACCCCCCTGCACACCTCCAGCCCCTACTCCGCCTCCAAGGCCAGCGCCGACCTGCTGTGCAACGCCTACCAGCGGACCTATCAGATGCCCATCACCATCTCCCGCTGTTCCAACAACTACGGCCCCTACCAGTTCCCGGAGAAGCTCATCCCCCTGATGATCGCCAACGCCCTGGCGGACAAGCCCCTGCCGGTGTACGGCCAGGGGCTGAACGTGCGGGATTGGCTCTATGTGGAGGACCACTGCGCGGCCATCGACCTCATCCTGCACAAGGGCAAGGTGGGCCAGGTCTACAACATCGGCGGCCACAACGAGATGCGCAACATCGACATCGTGAAGATCATCCTCCAGCAGCTGGGCAAGCCGGAGAGCCTCATCACCCACGTCACCGACCGCAAGGGCCACGATATGCGCTACGCCATCGACCCCACCTTCATCCACGACGAGCTGGGCTGGCTGCCCGAGACCAAGTTCGCCGACGGCATTCGCAAGACCATCCAGTGGTACCTGGACAACCGCCCCTGGTGGGAGAACATCATCAACGGCGACTACCAGACCTATTACGAGCGGATGTATGGAAACCGATAGACCTCTGGTCTCCGTCGTCGTCCCGGTGTACCAGGCGGAGCGGTATCTCCCGGCGTGCGTGGACAGCCTTCTGGCCCAGACCTACGATGCGCTGGAGATCCTCTTGGTGGACGACGGCTCCCCGGACGACTGCGGCGCCCTCTGCGACGCCTACGCCGCGCGAGACGCCAGAGTGCGGGCGCTCCACCAGGCGAACCGGGGCGTCTCGGCGGCCCGGAACGCCGGGACCCGCGCCGCCCGGGGGGCGTATATCGCCTTTGTGGACGCGGACGACTGGGTGGAGCCGGACTACATCGAATACCTGCTCCGCCTTCTCCGGGAACAGCGGGCGGATATCGCGGTCTGCCGGTGCGAGACGGACCCTGGGCCCCAAGGGCCGGAGACCATGACACTCAGCGGGGAGGAGGGACTGCGGGCACTGCTCTACCAAAAGCTCTTTGACGCCGGACCGTGGAGCAAGCTGTACCGGGCGGACATCCCCCGGACGGTCCCCTTCCCGGAGGGGATGTTCTTTGAGGACCTGGCGGTGACGTGCCGGATGTTCGGACAGGCCCAGCGCGTGGCGTACAGCCGCCGCGCGGTCTACCACTACCGCCAGACCCCGGAGGGGACCATGGGCGGGCGGCACGTGGCCCGTCTGCTGGACGAGGGCAAGGCGGCGGAGATGATGTACGCCTATGTGACATCGGAGCATCCCGCCCTGACCCAGGCGGCCGCGTGCAGACGATTCAGCGCCTGCTGTCAGGCGCTTCTCAAACTGCCGGAGGACGGCTGGGAGGCGGAGCGAACCGCGTTGTGGGCAACGATCCGGCGAGATCGAAGACAGGTGCTGACCGACCGGGAGGCCCGGAGGAAAAATCGGGCGGCGGCGCTGATATCCTATTTTGGAGAGCGGGCAATGCGTGGAATATGGAAACGGATAAGCTGAAAAGGCGCGTTCTGCTGTTGTATCGGACCTTTGGCCCCTCGGTCAATCTGTGCGGGTACCTACAGCTGGACTGGCTGGCGAAAAACGGGGCGGTGGCGTTCCGGCACAAGCGGATCACCGACGTTCAGAAGGAGGACCTGAACTGGGCGGAGGTGGTGGTGTTCGTCCGGGGGGACGGACTGCTGGACGAGCTGCTGGCGGACGCCTGCCACCGGGCGGGGAAATACATCCTGTATATTCTGGACGACGACCTGCTGAATGTCCCGCTGGAACTGGGGAGCGGGCCGTACTACGCCCAGCGGTCGGTGAAGCGGCACATCCGGCGGATGCTGGTGTACAGCGACTGTTTTGCCTCCCCCTCGCCCATCCTGCTGGAGAAATACGGCGGCCTGTGCCGGAGCGCCTTTTCGCTGGTGGAGCCGGCGGCCTACTGTCTGCCGGAGAAGCGGGCCAATGAGGACGGGAGGGTCCACATCGGCTTTGCCGGGTCCTCTGACCGGGGGAGCGACGTCGACCGCCTCATCTCCGGCGCGCTGGCGGAGACCGCGAAGCGGTACGGGGACCGGGTAAAGATCGAGTTTTTCGGCGTGGAGACGGAGACGGCCAGGCAGCTTGGCTGTGAGACCTACCCCTACACGGAGTCCTACGAGGAGTACCAGCGCGCCATGGCGCGGCTCAACTGGGACATCGGCCTGGCCCCCATGCCGGACACGGCCTTCCACGCCTGCAAGCACTACAACAAGCTGGTGGAGTACTGCGGCTTCGG
>CANRLZ010000043.1 GCA_947631595.1 uncultured Oscillospiraceae bacterium | reverse complement strand
CTCCCGGCCCCCCAAAGCCCCGTCCTTCTGGTGCTTCGTGTTTCTTGTCACGTTGTTTAATTTACAAGGTACACGCCCAAGGGGCTGTTCGTCTCCCCGGTCAGACCGGTTCATCGGCGAACTTTGATATTGTAGCACGCCATCTCTTCATTGTCAACCCTTTTTCAAAAGTTTTTTGAAAAATTCTCAAAGCCCTTTCCACGGGGTTTTCTCCGGTCGGGTGCCTAGATAATATACCAGACAAGACGGCCATTTGTCAACATTTTTTCCGGAAAAACAGGGGCTTTTTTCGGTATTTTTTCGATATCCAACATTTTGTGGCTAACTACTGTTTTCGACCACAAGATATTCCCCCCTTCCCCCGCGGCCGGAGGGACAAAACCACCGGCAGCACGCCGCCCAGGAGCAGATTTCCCGCCAGCACGGCGGTGGAAGCCCCCTCCACCACCGGCCCGGAGAGGAACATTCCGCCCAGGAGCGCGGCCAGCAGGGGCGGCGCCACCGCCCGATCCCGCCCGCCGGCGATCTCCCGGGCGGCCAGGGCGGCCAGGCCCAGGAGGGTCAGGTCGGACAGCACCCAGGCGGCGGTGCCCAAGGCCTCCAACCGCCGGAAGCCGCCGGGGATGCCCAATCCCTGGAGCGCCACGAAAAACGGCAGGGGCAGCCGGGTGGCCAGGCGCGGCCCCAGCGTCCCCAGCACCACCTCGCACAGCCCCGCCGTCACCGCGCACCAGCCGGCCAGCCACGCCCACATGGGACTCTCCCCTTGCCGCCGGGGTTGCCGGGGGAAAAACGCCGCCAGCGTCCCCACGCTGAGCACCGAGGCGCAGCCCAGCGTCCCCCGGCCCAGCTCCCGCCACGCCACCGCGCCGGGCAGGCGCGGGCGGTTCCAGTGGGGGCTGACCACGCTGAGGACAAAGAGCATGGCCAGCACCGCCAGCAGGGCGAGGTAGAAGATCTCGGTCGCCCGGAAAAAGGCGCCTTTGCCCCGGCGGATCAGGTAGGTGCCCGCCGCGGTGAGCGCCAGGGCCAAGGCCCAGGCGGGCACGCTGGCGTAGTCGGTCTGGCTCAGGCGGTCCACGCAGCCCCCGGTGGTCAGCGCGCAGAGGGCGACCGCCCACACATAATATATAGTACGCACCAGGGCGCCGATCCGTCCCTGGAGCCGGGCGGCCAGGCCGTCCTCCCCCAGGGTCTTCACCCGCCAGGCCACCAGGGCGGCCAGGGGGAACACCGCCCCCAGCGCCACCCACCCCAGCGCGCCGCCCTGGGCCACCAGCCGGGGCAGTGTGGACGCCGGGGCCAGCAGGGCCGCAAAGACCGCCACCCCCAGCTGCCGGGTCACGCATCGCTCCTCCACGTTATCCCCCCTCCACCGTGGCGACGTCCACCACCTGCAACACGCCGTCCTCCAGCGCCAGGACGGGCAGGTCCACCCTGCCCTCCTCCGCCAGCGCCCAGGCGGCTTCCAAAAGGGTCGGCGCGGTCACAGGGCCGCTCTCCTCCAGCGTGCGCAGCCGCCGGAAGGGCTGTTCCGCCCCCGCCACCAGCGCCCCCGCCGGGCCGCGGGACAGCCATATCGTGGCGTTGCAGCCGCTCTTGCGGTTGAGCAGCGCCTGCCACAGCGTTTCCTCCACCGGCGTCTCCGGCCCCAGCACCAGCTGGGCGATGTGGGTCAGCTCCAGCCGGGTGGGATCCGCCAGGGTCATGGCGGAGCGGGCGTGGACGATATCCTGGCCCCGGGCGGTGCGGCAGACGGGGCCGGCCTCCGCCTCCCCTGTGGCCGTCAGGGTCACCGGGCCGCTCCCGTCCACCCCCAGGGTCTGGACCAGGGTCACGTCGGTGAGTTCCCGCCCTCCGGCGTTTCGACCCAGCACCCAGAGGGCGGCCAGGAGGCTAATGAATATTAGCGCATCCAGCCAACGCCCCGCCTTCAACGCTGGTTCCTCCGATTTTTCGTCCGCAGACTGGCCGGGCGGAGCTTCACCGCCGGGAAGGGCACCCGGAACAGCTCGTGGCGCTCCACCTGCTCCCCGGAGGCGGCGGCGAAGGGGGTGAGGTACGGCACGCCGAAGGAGGTGAGTCCCGCCAGGTGCCCCACCAGCATCACCCCGGCGATGCTAACGCCCAGTAGCCCCGCCGTGCCCCCCGCCAGCGTGAGCAGCAGCCGCCACAGCCGCACCGCCCCGGCCAGATCCTGGGAGGGGACGGTGTAGCCGGCGATGCCGGCGGCGGCCACCACGATGAGCACCGCCGGGGAGATGATCTTGGCCTCCACCGCCGCCGAACCCACCACCAGGCCGCCTAAAATGGACACCGTCTGCCCCAGATTGCTGGGCAGGCGCAGACCGGCCTCCTGGATGATCTCGAAGGCCAGCAGGAGGACGATGGCCTCGAAAAGCGCGCCGAAGGGCACGTCCTCCTTGGCGGTGATGATGCTCTCCGCCAGGGCCAGGGGGATCATCTCCGGGTGGAACAGGACGGCGGCGACGTAGAGGGCGGGCAGAAAGAGGGTCAGCAAAAGCGCCCCGTAGCGCAGGGTGGTGACGCCGATGGACACCATCCAGTTGTCCGTCCGGTCCTGCTCCGCGGTCAGGAAAAGGGACAGCGCCCCGGGCAGCACGAAGGACACGGCGATGCCGTCCACCAGGATCCCCACCCGCCCGGCCAGCAGGTTGGCGCACAGGCGGTCGGGCCGCTGGGTGGACAAAAACTGCGGGAAGGGGGTGGCCAGTGTATCGCACAGGTACTGCTCCAGGTGCCCGGCGTCCAGCACGCCGTCGATATCCATCTCCCCCAGGCGCCGCCGAACTTCCGAAACAGTGTTGGGGTCGGCGATGCCGTCCAGGTAGAGCAGGTCCACCGGCGTGCGGCTCTGGCGGCCCACGATCTCCTCCTCAACACGCAGGCTAACGCTCCGTAGCCGCCGCCGCACCAGGGAGGTGTTGGTGCGCAGGCTCTCCACGAAGGAGTCCTTGGCGGCCTTCACCGCCGGCTCGTCCTCCGGGTCGCTGACGGAGCGCTTTTCCTCGGTGGCAACGGCGCAGCCCAGGGCCTTGCCCAGGGCGGGAAAGAGCAGCACCAAGCCGCCGTCCAGGAGCATAAAGACCGCCTGGTCGGTGGTCTCCACCGGGGTCACCGACCAGTTGTAGATCCCCCCCTCGGCCAATCGGCGGTAGCCTTCCTCCAGGGGCAGGGCGGCCAGGGCGGGGTCCTGGGCCAGGGGGCGCAGAACGTAGTCGTTTGCCCGCTCGGTGCGGACCATCCCCTCCACCCCGCAGACCACCACCTCTTTTTGGGGGTCGCCCGCCAGGGTGAGGGTGCGCACTTTGAAGTCCGCGCAGTTTACAAACGCCCCCTCCAGCGCCTCCCGGCACAGCGGCCCGCCGAAGATAGGCTCCTGCCGGGGATGGGGGTGACCCGGCGCCCGGCGGCGGCCAAAAATACCCATGTCCTTCACCTCGCAGGCTAGTTTGCGCCGACCCACGGGGATTTTATGCGCAAAAAAGCCCAGGCGGGGGCTTTTGTCTCCCCGCCTGGGCGCGATAGACGCGAAAAGAGCGGCTTGCGCCGCTCTTCTCGCTTGAGACTGTCAAAGAAGCGGCAGGGCCGCTTCTTTGACATTTTTTACGGCCCGCTGCAGCGCACTCCCCGGCCGCCGCGAGGGCGGCCGACTCGCACGTTTGCGGGCCGAGATGTATTTTTTCCGACGTACACGCCGCCGGAAAAAATTTCTTATGAGTCTTTCGCGCCTAGCGGCGCGAAACTCTGCGAGGCTTTTTTGACAAGCTGACGCGAAAAGAGCGGCTTGCGCCGCTCTTTTCGCTAGGAATGGAGGATAGAAAAAAGAAGACTGTCTCTTGCGGTATTCAAGATACCAAAGGGTTGTTACGAAAATTCGGGCGGAGTTGTTACAATTCTATTAAATCCCCCGTTTTTGACGGAAAAATTCCCGGAGCAGCTCCCGGCACTCCCCCTCCAGCAGCCCGCCCCGGACGGCGGCGCGGTAGGGAAAATCCTCGGCGAAGAGGTTGAGCACCGAGCCGCAGCAGCCCGTCTTCTCCTCCCGGGCGCCGTACCAGACCCGGTCCACCCGGGCGTTGAGGATCGCCCCGGCGCACATGGGGCAGGGTTCCAGGGTCACGTAGAGGCTACATCCCGTTAGCCGCCACGAACCCAGACGGGCGCAGGCCGCGCGGATGGCCTCCATCTCCGCGTGGGCGGAGGCGTCGCCCAGCTCCTCCCGGCGGTTGCGCCCCTCGCCGACGATCGCCCCGGCGGCGTCCACCACCACGCAGCCCACCGGCACGTCCCCGGTGGCCAGACACGCCCCGGCCAGCTCCAGCGCCCGGCGCATATACCCCTCCTCGTTCATGTCCAACCCCTCCTGTCATTCCCCGCCCACTTGCGGCATAGGTTGTCCTGTGGTATAATGTCCGAAAAAGATAATGTCCGCAAAGGACGGCGCACTGTACAAAGTAACCGGCCGAGGGCCGGGAAAAGGACGGCGAAACGCGTGGAACAGCTCCTGTCGGTCTTTCTCATCGCCCTGAGCTTGGCCATGGACGCCATGGCGGTGTCCATCTCGGTGGGGTTGGCCTGCCCCGGCGCGGCGGCGCGGCAGGGGGTCCGGCTGGGGTGCTGGTTCGGGGCGTTTCAGTTCGGGATGCCCCTGTTGGGCTTCCTCCTGGGCAAGGCGCTCTCCTCCTTCGTGGCGGCCGCCGCGCCGTATATCGCCTTCGCCCTGCTGGCCTTCATCGGCGTTCGGATGGCCTGGGACGCGCTGCGCCCGGCGGAGGGCGGGGGCGACGAGGACATGTCCCACCTCTCCAACGCCAAGGTCTGCCTCCTGGCCATCGCCACCAGCATCGATGCCCTGGCCGTGGGGGTGGGCGGCTCCCTCATGGGGATGGACCCCCTCTTCTCCAGCGCGGTCATCGGCGTGGTCGCCTTCGCCCTGTCCTTCCTGGGGGCGGTGGTGGGGCGGATGCTGGGCAACCGCTTCCAGACCTGGGCACAGGTGGCCGGCGGGCTGGTGCTCATGGGCATCGGGCTGAAGTTTTTGCTGGAGGGGCTGCTTGGCTAACGACCGTTCGCCTGCGGCGAAAGGCCGGCCGGGCTAACAGATATCAGCACGAGAGAAAAATCCGCGCGCGCCCGGTGCGTGCGCGACCAGAAACCAAGGTGAAGACATCCATGGCGATCCCAGACAGAGAGGAACAGCACTCGGCGGCCCATCGGCGCATGACCACCGCCCCGGTATTCGGGCTGGTGCTGCGCCTGTCCATCCCCACCACCTTCAGCATGCTCATCACGTCCATCTACAACCTGGCGGACACCTATTTCGTGTCCTCCCTAGGCAACTCCGCCACCAGCGCGGTGGGGGTGGTCTTCTCCATCCAGTCCATCATCCAGGCGGTGGGCTACGGCTTCGGCATGGGCGCCCAGAGCCTCATCTCCCGGCGGCTGGGGGAGGACAAGAAGGCGGAGGCCGACCTCTACGGCACCTCCGGGTTCGTGGGGGCGGTGCTGGTGGGCGCGCTGCTCATGGTGCTGGGCCTGCTCCATCCCCCCACCCTCATGCGCCTCTTCGGCGCCACCGAGACCGCCCTGCCCCTGGCCTGTGACTACGGCTTCTGGATCCTGCTGGGGGCGCCGGTGTTCTGCTCCTCCTTCGTGCTGAACAACATCCTCCGGGCGGAGGGGAAGGCGACCTTCTCCATGGTGGGGCTGTGCAGCGGCGGCATCCTGAACATCGGGCTGGACGCCCTGTTCATCCGGGGACTCAACATGGGGGTGGCCGGGGCGGCCGTCGCCACCATGCTCAGCCAGATCGTCTCCTTCGCCATCCTCCTGTCCTTCTTCCTGACCAAGCGCTCCATCGTGCAGATCCACATCTTCCACGTGAGCCGGGACCTGGGGGACTACCTGACCATCTTCCGGGTAGGGCTGCCCACCGTCTTCCGCCAGAGCCTGGGGAGCGTGGCCACCACCCTGCTCAACCGGGCGGTGCGCCCCTACGGGGACGCGGCCATGTCCGCGGTGAGCATCGCCAACAAAATTTACATGCTCCTGCGCAGTATGCTCATCGGCATCGGCCAGGGGTTCCAGCCGGTGGCGGGGTACAACTACGGCGCCAAGCGCTACGACCGGGTGCGCCAGGCCTTCACCTCCGCCATCATCCTGGGCACAGGCTACGGGGTATTAGCCGCTCTGGCGCTGTTCTTCTTCTCCGGCGATCTCCTGAACCTCTTCCGGCCGGGAGACCGGGAGGTGCTGGCCATCGGCGGGCAGATGATGCGCTACATGAGCTTCTCCCTGCCGGTGCTGGGGTACTCCACCTTCGTCAACCAGCTCTACCAGTGCCTGGGCTTCGTGGCCCCGGCCACCTTCCTGGCCTCCTGCCGCCAGGGCATTTTCTTCCTCCCCCTGATCCTCATCCTGCCGGCGCAGATGGGGCTGACCGGCGTGCTGGTGACCCAGGCGGCGGCGGACCTGCTCACCTTTGTGGTCTCCGTCCCCTTCCATGTGCGCATCCTGCGAAAGCACATCCCCCTGCCGCCGGCCGATACATAAGGTAGATGGACACAGGGCCAAGCCCCGCGGGGCTTGGCCCTTTTTGTGTTTAGCTAACAGCTATTAGCCTCTCTCCTCCCAGAGGCTCACCTGGTCGCTCTCCTTGCGCCGGTGGGTGTCCAGGAGGTAGGGGTAGTCGATGAACACCGTCTCCACCAGTTCCCGGATGGGGCTGGGCGCCCAGGGGTCGCTGTCCTTCAGCGACAGGTCACGGACCTCCCCGTCCAGGCGCAGGCGCACCTTCCGCGCCAGGAAGTCCAGCACCACGAACCCGGCGTTCTCGCTGCCGGCAAAGTCCTCCGCCGTCTCAAAGAGGGTGAACTTATCCCGTCCGGGGTCGCTCTCGTAGGGGCAGTAGGCGGCGCACACGCCGCAGTGGGCGCACAGGCCGTCCAGGTGGAGGATCTGCGGCGTGGCGCGGGTGGGCACGGTGATGGGCACGTTGGCGCGGGTGGGGCAGGCGTCCACGCAGCACTCGCATACCGTGGCGCACTCCAGGCAGCGCTCCCACTCCTCCGGGCCGCTCCCGGCGGGACAGACCTTCCCCTTCTTGCCCATGGCGCCGCCCCGGCGGCCAGCGGGGTGGTCGCAGGGCGTGGCCGGCCCCAGGAGGGTCTCCGCCACGGCATGGGCGTCGGCGATGGCCCGGGCCACGCCGCCGACGGCGTCGGTGGGGGGCGTGAGGACAAAGACCCGCTCGTTGTCGCCGGTCAAGGCGTCGCTCTCACCGGCGCCGGGGAGGGCGATCTGCTGGGCCATGCCCGGCTCCTCCGGGGCCAGGACCACGTGGCTATACCCCCCGCGGGGCGGGGTCAGGTCGGCGGGGGCGGCGGTGTTCAGCCGCAGGTCCACCCCCATGGCGGTGAGGAGCTGGGCGTCCCTGTCCACCAGTTGCCCCAGCTCCGGCTGCGCCCGGCGCAGGCCGGGGCAGAGCTGGGAGGCCACCTCGAAGAGGCTCACCGCCACCCCTTGGCGGGCCAGAAGGAACGCGGCGGCCATACCGCCGGGGCTGCCGCCCACCACCGCCACCCGGAGGCCGACGCGGGGTTCCGGCCGGTCCAGCCGCGCCAGCATATCCCCCCAGGCGCGCTGGGCGCACAGGGCCTCCGCCTGGCGGACCTGGACGGCTTGGTCGTAGAAAATGCGGGTGCAGCGCCCGCCGCAGGGCTGGGGACAGACCGCCCCGGTGAGGTTGGGCAGGGGGTTGCGGTCCAAAATCACCCGCAGGGCGTCCCGGTAGCGCCCGTCGCTCATCAGGCGCAGCGCGCCGGAGATATCCTCCCCGAAGGGGCACCCCGCCTGGCAGGGGGCGATAAAGCAGTCGGTGAGGGGCGCCTTGCCGGGCACGCGCACCCGCTGGGGTTCCTGGCGATCCAGGCGGTAGCGGCTCCGGCGGGACCAGCCCCGGGCCATATCCTCTGCCTCCCGGGCGTCCACCTGGTTGGAGCGGGCAGCCCCCGCCGCCGCGCGGCCCAGCTGGCGCAGGCGCAGATAGCCGCCGGGGCGCAGCAGGGTCTCCCCCACCGCCACCGCCCGGAAGCCCAGGCGGCTGAGCTGGCCGATGTTGAAGTAGTCGCACTCCCCGGCCCAGACCAGGGGCAGGCCCGGCCACTTGGCGGCCAGCCGGGCGCACAGCAGCAGATCCAGCGGCGCGGCCGCCGCGCCGGAGAGACGCCCGCCGCCCACCAGGGGCAGCCCGCCGCTCACCCGGATGCCCAGGGTGCGGTTGTTGTCCTGGGCGATGTGGCGCAGCCGGTTCACCACCGGACTCAATTCTTCCAGGTTGGGGCCAAAGGCGGCGTGGTCCACCGGGCAGTCCTCGCCGCCCTGGGCGGCCAGGCAGCCGCCGATGCCCACCGTACCCAAAGCGGTGGCGTCCAGGTCCAGATAGACGTTCCAGCCCAGCTCGCCGATGAAGTACCGGGCGCAGCGCTCCATCTCCCCAAGGTCGGTCCAACTCAGGGACACGGTGCGGCACAGATGGGGGTCGATGGCGTCCAGATCCTCCCGCTCCAGGTTGTTGAACCGGCGCAGGGCGGCCTGGGCGGCCTGGCGGCAGTTCTGCCAGACCGGGTTTTTGGACACGTCCGCCATATTTTTCAGGAAATCCGCCATCTCCGGCTCGGCCAGCGCGGCGCTGTCCGCGGCCAGACGCACCACGAAGATCGGCCCGTCCGGACACCCCAGGCCCAGCTCCCGGTCCAGCAGGCCCATGGCCACCCGGGCTTTCACATACTCCTCCAGCACCTGATCCGGCGTCAGCGCTCCGCCGATCTGGGCGGGCAGCTCAAAGGACCGCGCCCCGGCCACATAGGCCGCCACCAGGCTCTGGGCCATCCGGGCGCAGGGTCCGGCCGCCACGCCCAGGGGCAGCCGGGCGTCCGCCCGAAATCCCGGCGACACCGAGAAGACCGAGGAGGACATCTCCAGCTCCCGCGCCGTATACTCCAACATTCGCTCCATGGGAATGGGACGTAGAGTCTTGGCCATGACTGCGCTCCTTTCCGGTTGGCTAACTAACGTTAGCTATCCGCGCGAACTTCCCTTCTCCAAGTGAGTATATCATCTTTTGCCCCGTTTCGCAAGCGTCAGCGCTCCGTCTGCAAGAGGATCTCGCTCCACGCGTCGTAGACCTCCGGGTCGTCGGGGATGCTGCCCAGCCGCCAGAGGGACAGGCCGGTGACCCCGTAGCGCCGGGCAAGCTCCGCCTTGGCAGCCAGGGAGCGGCTGTCCTCGTACCACAGGCGGTAGCGGTTGCCGTCCTCGTCATGGTAGTAGACGTAGGGCGACTGGTACTCCTCCGACCAGCCCAGCTCCGCGTCCTCCTGGGCCAGACGGCGGGTGAGAATGGCGGTGCCGGGGTTGTAGACCTTGGTGTCCAGCAAAAGTCCCTCTTCATCCACCTTCACCCCGGCGCAGGAGAAGGCCACGGCTATGGCCGTGCGGGAGAGGTCGCGCACCCCCGTTTTGGGGTCGGTGAAGTGGGCCAGCGCCTCCTCCACCCGGCCGATGGGGGCGAGGGGGGTGTCGGTGTTGGCGGTGCCCAGGTTTCCCTCCGGCGCCCGGGTCCACTGGTAGTCGTGGGCCATGAGGATCACCTTGTCGCACGCCTCCCCCAGGGCGCGGTAGTCGTAGCCCTTGTACCACCGGTCCGGGGGCACGGCCGCGTAGAGGAGCTTGTCCTGGGGCAGCGCCTCCCGCAGCTCGGTCACCAGGGCGCTGAAATTCTCCTTCTGCGCCGCCGGCTTCAGCCCCTCGAAGTCCAGGGTCAGGCCGCTGTACCCCTCCGCCGCGGCCACCAGCTCCCGGACGGCGGCGGGGCGGTTTTCCGGGGAAATGGCCCAGGCCAGGGTGGATCTCGTCTCGCCGTTGGCCCCCTCCACCGCGTCTGAGGCGGTGGCGTAGACGCACAGATTATAGGGGATGTCCCGCTGGGCCAGGTAGTCGGTGACCGTCTCCGCCCCGGCGGGCACCGTCCAGACCCCGGTGGCCTTGTCCACCCAGGGTTCCCCCGCCTCATTCAGGCGCAGCTGCGCCCAGCCCAGGGAGACGGCGTCCATCTGGTCGGTGAGGGCGAGCTGGCTGTAAGAGGCGTCGGCGTAGTAGGCGTGGAGCCAGGTGAGGGCGCCGGGTTCCCGGGACGGCGCGGGGGAGATGTCGAAGGGCAAAAAGGCGCACCCGGACAACAGGAGCAGGGCGGACAGGAGGGCGATCCAGTTTCTCTTTTTCATGGCTAACGCTCCTTAGCTCTCCGGCTCGGCGCCGGTCTTGGCGTAGTCTCCCACCAGCCTGAACCCCCAGCGCAGGGCGTCCTCCCCCTTTTTCAGCCGCAGGGACAGCCCCGGCTTCTCCCCGGCGGCGAAGACCACCCGCCCCCGGTACTTCTCCAGGGCGCACAGGGCGCTCACCCGCCGCAGGTCGAACTGCTCCAGGGCAAAGTTCAGGGTGAGGCCCTTCTGGGTGATCTCGCTGATGCCGTTCTGGGCGGCGGTGGCCCGCATGAGGGCCACGGCGATGAGGTTGTTCACCTGCCGGGGCGGGTCGCCGTAGCGGTCGATGAGTTCGTCGGTAAGGTCGTCGGCCTCCTCCTCGCTGCGGATGGCGGCGATGCGGCGGTAGAGGTCCATGCGCTGCTCCGGCTGGGGGACGTAGCGGTCGGGGATGGCGGCGGTGACGGTGAGGTCGGCGGCGCACTCGGCGGGCTTTGGGATGGGCTTGCCCTGCTCCTCCAGCACCGCCTCCTCCAAAAGCTGGAGGTACATATCGTACCCCACGCTGAGCATAAAGCCGGACTGCTCCGGCCCCAGCAGGTTCCCCGCCCCCCGGATCTCCAGATCCCGCATGGCGATCTTGAACCCCGAGCCGAACTCGGCGAACTCCCGGATGGTGGACAGCCGCTTGGTGGCCACCTCGGAGAGGACCTTGCCCTTTTTATAGGTGAAGTACGCCACCGCCCGGCGGAAGGACCGGCCCACCCGGCCCCGGATCTGGTGGAGCTGGGCCAGGCCCATCTGGTCGGCGTT
>CANRLZ010000042.1 GCA_947631595.1 uncultured Oscillospiraceae bacterium | reverse complement strand
TTTTCCATCTTCATGGCCTCCAGCACCACCAGGAGCTGGCCGGCCTTCACGGCGGCGCCCTGGGTCACCTCCACCCGGAGCACGGTGCCGGGCATGGGGGCGGCCACGGTCTCGCCCGCGGCGGTCACCGCGGGGGCGGCGGCAGGGGCGGGCGCGGCAGCGGGGGCAGCGGCGGGCGCGGGCGCGGGCGCGGCAGGGGCGGCGGGAGCGGGCGCAATGGCCTCGTACTCGTCCAGGAGCATGGCCTTGTCCTGCTCCACCTCCACCTCGTAGGTGCGGCCGTTCAGCGTAACCTTATATTTCATCTCACTTGACCTCCTTGATGGACTTGAAGCGCAGCTCGTTGACGGGCACGCCCAGCTTGTGGGCGACGATGGCCATGACCATCGCGGCGTCCTTATCGCTGACGTCGTGCAGGGCGATCTGTCCGGCGCTGCCGGGCGCCACGGGGCCGGTCTTCGCCGCGGCGGGGGCGGCGGGCGCGGCGGGGGCGGCGGCGTTGCGGACGGGGGTGGTCTTCTTCTGGGCGACCATGATCGCGCCCATGATGGCGATGACCGCCATGAGCAGGACCAGCCCCACAAAGACCACCGCGTAGCCCATGACAGCGGTGAGGAGAGCGTCAAAAATCTTCATGCCGCTTCCCCCTTACGCTTCCTCGATGGTGTAGGTGGCCACGTTCTGCTCCTTGACCTTCCGCTCCTCCAGGAACTTCTTGGTCTGGTCGGGGAAGCAGATATAGCTCATGACGTCCTCTTCGCTCTGGGCGAGATCCCCCAGGGCCTCCTTGGCCTTGGCAAACTCCTCGCCGGTGCGCTTGGAGTCCTCCACGCGGCAGTCCACCGGCTTGCCACCCTCGCCCAGGATCTTGGCCTGCAACGCGGCGCTCACTTTGCCGGGGGCGACGCCGTACTCGCCCTTGAAGTAGTTCTTCACCTCGGTGGAGATCTGCTTGTAGCGCTCGCCCATGAGGACGTTGATCACCGCCTGGTTGCCCACCATCTGGGACAGGGGGGTGACCAGGGGCGGGTAGCCCAGATCCTTGCGGACGTTGGGGATCTCCGCCAGGGCCTCGTCGAACTTGTCCATGGCGTTCATGTCCTTGAGGTTGGCGATCATGTTGGAGAGCATGCCGCCGGGGACCTTGTAGACCAGGGCCTGGGAGTCGGTGCCCATGCTCTTGGGGTTGAGGGTGCCCGCGTCGATATACTTCTGCTTCAGGGGCTTGAAGAAGTCGTTGACGGCGTTGATGGCCTTCTCGTCCAGGCCGCAGGGGATGCCGTACTGCTGGAGGGCGTAGAACATGGTCTCGGTGGCGGGTTGGGAGGTGCCGTTGGACATGGCGGAGGTGGCGCAGTCGATCACGTCCACCCCGGACTCGATGGCCTTGGTGAGGGTCATGTAGGCCATGCCGGTGGTGCAGTGGGTGTGGAGGATGATGGGCATATCCCCCACCGCGTCCTTGATGCCCTTGATGAGGTGCTCGGCCTCGTAGGGACTCATGGTGCCGGCCATATCCTTCAGGCAGATGGTGTCAAAGCCCATGGTCTTGAGTTCCTTGCACATCTCCACGTATTTCTCAACGGTGTGCACCGGGCTCTGGGTGTAGGAGATGCAGCCGGAGGCCACGGTGCGGTCGGTGGCGTACTTCTTGGTGGCCTCCAGGGCGGTCTTGATGTTGCGGAAGTCGTTCAGGGCGTCGAAGATGCGGATGATGTCGATGCCGTTTTTGATGCTCAGCTCCACGAACTTCTCCACCACGTCGTCGTGGTAGTGCTTGTAGCCCAGCAGGTTCTGACCCCGCAGGAGCATCTGGAGCCGGGTGTTGGGCATGGCCGCGCGGATCTTGCGCAGCCGCTCCCAGGGGTCCTCCCCCAGGTAGCGCAGGCAGCTGTCGAAGGTGGCGCCGCCCCAGCACTCCACGGAGTAGTAGCCGGCCTTGTCCATCTCAGGCAGGATGTCCTTGAAGTCGGCAAAGGGCATCCGGGTGGCGATCAGCGACTGCTGGGCGTCACGCAGGACCGTCTCGGTGATCTGGATCTTTTTGTTCACTGTGTTCCTTCCTCCTCTTTACCTGGGGAGTGGACGCTCCCCTGCTTTAACCTCTACCATCCTACTCCGGGAGAATGGTATTCCCCCGCATAGCGGTTTGTTGTATCATACCACAGTTCCAACCAAAAGCCCACCGTTGAAATGGCGGAATTTTCAGCAAAATGGGGCAAAAATTTTTTCACTCCAGGCCCTTGACAAACACAAACGCATTTCGTATAATAGTCGTTGCCTTTCCCCAACAGGGGAGACGGCAGGCCCAGGATTGGGTCTGTTAGCGGGATTGTGTAAGGGTAGCACAGCAGACTCTGACTCTGTATGTGAGGGTTCGAATCCTTCTCCCGCTGCCAAAAAAGTCTCCGGAAACCCCGTGGTTTCCGGAGACTTTTTTATCTGTCCGCACCCCCGCTCAGGTGGTAGGCCAGGCGGGGGTCGCCATTTCCCAAATGGATGATGCCGCAGTACTGGAAGCCCTGCTTTGCCAGGGCGCTCTGCATGACGCGGTTGTCCCGGTGGGTGTCGATCCGCAGGTCGACTCCCCCCGCCCGGCAGAAGGCCACCGCCTGGGCCAGCACCCCCCGGACCTGTCCGTCTCCGGCGATGCGGTGGATGACCCCGTAGGGCCGGTCAGTGGGCCAGGCGCCGTCCTCGATGACGGCGTAGGTGGGGTCGGGGCCGGGGGCGAAGAAAAAGGTGGCGTGGACCGCCCCGTCCTCCCCCTCGATCACGTAGCTGTGGCCCTGGGCGATATCCTGTTCCAGCAGCTCCCGCCTGGGGTAGCCGTCGCCCCACTGGCGGGGGTTGCCGGTGCGGGCCATAAAGGCCCGTGCGGCGGCGTAGATGGCCAGCATGGCCTCCAGGTCGGCGGGGGCGGCGGGGCGTATCCTGTTCATCCCTCACACCTCCGCCAGGGCGGCCAGGGCGCTGCCCGTGAGGTTGGGGTTCTCCCCCTGGACGAAGCGGCAGTAGAGGCCCAGCTCCCTCGCCCCCAGCTCCTCCATGTCCCGGAGGAGATGCTCCCGCAGGCTGTGGCAGCGGTAGAAGGTGGTGCCCTCGGCGGCGATGTTCACCGGCTTATCGGGGTCGCCCGCCTGGCCGGTGGCGGCCAGCACGGCGCAGAGGGTGGCGGCGGTGAGCCGGGCCGCCCGGCGGAAGAAGGCGTCCAGAATGGTCAGCACCGCCTCCCTGTCCTCCGGCTGCCGGGCAAGCTCGCCCAGCGCTCCGGGGTCCCTGTGGTCCTGGAGGAACTGGCTCACGTCCCTCGCGGTAAGCCCCTCCAGACGCGCCGCCGCCTCGGAACCGGGGGCGGTGAACGCCCCCGCCCGTGCCGCCGCCCGGAGATAGGCCAGGATCATCGGCCCCTGATAGGCCCCGGAGATGAGCTTTTCCAGCACCTGGCTGCCGGGGTTGGCGGTGGTGGCGTCAAAGGCCAGGTCGATCCCCGTGCGCGCCAGTTTGTCAAACCCGCCGGACTCCAGGTTGACGATGGTGGAGCCGGGCTTTTCCCCCAGGGCGGGGACCTTGGCGATATGGCCGTTTGGGAAGGAGGCGCAGAGGTTGGTGCCGGTGCCCAGGATGAAGCCCATGTACGCCCCTGGGCCGCCCACGCGCTGGGCCATGGCCCCCAGCATGGCGGCCACGGTGTCGTTGATGACCACCACCCGATGGCGGTGGGGCAGGCCCAGCCGCGCCAGGGCGGCGCGGAGACCGTCGCCCAGGACGGTGCCCTCCATCCCCTCCGTCTCCAGCTCCTTGTCCAGGTGGAGCACTTTGCCGTCCAAATTGGGCAGGATCTCGCAGGGGAAGGAGAAGCAGAAACCGATGTGCCGGGAGCGCTCCGCCACCGGCGCCACCAGCTTGGCCAGCGCGTCGTAGAATTCCTCCGCCGTGAGCTTTCCCTGGGTACCCAGCATGGGCACGGTCTGGAACCAGCTCTCCCGTGGCCGGCCGTCGGAGCCGAACTCCATGAGGGCGACGCGCAGATTGGTCCCCCCCGCGTCCAGCACGATCACCGGCTCCCCCCGCCGGGGCAGCGCCTCGGCGGAGAGGTAGGTGGGGATCATCCGCAGAGAACTGGACTCGCCGGCCAGTCCACGGGCCATCTCCTCCCGGAAGTCGGCCACCCAGCGGGTGAAGTCCTCCCTCGTCGCGGTCAGGCCGCTGGCGCTGATAAACTCCCTGGCGGTCATCTCCTCGCCCCCATTCCCAATCAAGATACCTCCATTATACTTCCCATCGGCCCCGGCGTAAAGGGATTTTTTGTTCTCTTTCCCCCCGCCGGCGCATAGGCTGGGGATACTTGGACAAGAGGGGGCATAAGGAAATGGAACCGAACAGGAACGGGAAAAAGGGCGGAAAAAAGCGGGGTCTGGGGCCGCGGGAAAAGCGGCGGCTCTTGCAGCTGGGGGTGTGCCTGGCGGTCTTCTGCGCCGTGTTCTTCGGCCGGGGACTCTCCCCCCAGGGGATGGCCGCCCTGCGCCAGGCCATCACCGCCGACACCGACTTTGAGTCGGTCTTCGCCCAGCTGGGCCGCTCCCTGGAGCCGGAGGGGCAGGTGGCCCAGGCGCTGAACCTCTTCTGGGCGGAGGCCTCCCCCTCCCCCGCCCCGTCGCCCACGCCGGAGGCCACGGCCACGCCGACCCCGGAACCCACGCCCGCACCCACGCCCACGCCGGAACCCACCCCCACTCCGGAACCCACGCCCACGCCCACGCCGGAACCCACCTCCTACCCCTATGACGGCCCCGCCGCCCCGGCCAACGCCACCATGACCTACGACAGCCTGGACCTTGTCCAGACCATGGCGCCGGTGGACGGCCACCCCACCGACGGCTACGGCTGGCGGACCCACCCCATCACCGGGGAGGAGAACTTCCACCACGGCCTGGACCTGGCCGCCCCCCTGGGCACGGAGATCCACGCCTTCGCCGACGGCTATGTGGACTTTGTGGGCGAGGGTGACAGCTACGGCCAGTACGTCCAGCTCCGCCACTCCGACCACGTCACCACCCTCTACGCCCACTGCAGCAAGCTGCTGCTCCCCAAGGGCACCCCGGTGAAAATGGGAGACGTGATCGCCCTGGTGGGGCAGACGGGGATGGCCACCGGGCCGCACCTCCACTTTGAGGTGAAGGTGGACGGGGTCTGGCACGACCCCACCTATTATCTGGAGGCCGCTTGAGGCGGGTCGTCGTCCGCCCCGGCTTCTGGCTGCTGGCCGCCGGGGTGTGGGTGCTGGAACCGGGGCTGCTGCTCCCCGCCGCCCTGGCCGCGCTGTGCCACGAGCTGGGCCACTGCGCCGCCCTGCGCCTGGCGGGCAACGCCCCGGAGAAACTCCAGCTCTCCGCCCTGGGGGCGGAACTCACCCCCCGGCGGCCCCTCTCCTACGCCAGTCAGCTCCCCGTGGCCCTGGCAGGCCCCGGGGTCAGTCTGCTGTGCGCGTTTCTGGCGGCCCGGTGGGGGTTTTACCTCTTCGCCGGGCTGTCGCTGGCCCTGGGGGTGTTCAACCTGCTGCCCATCCCCCCGCTGGACGGGGGTCGGGCCGTCCAGAGCCTGTGCGCCCTCGCCCTGCCCGCGCCGTTGGACCGCGGCGCGCCCAAGTGGCTGGCGGTGGCTGTGGCGGGCGTTTTGCTGGGGGCGGCGGTGGGCGCTTTTTTGCGCTTCGCGGTCATCTCCCTGCTGCTCTTGGCCCTCTGGCTGTGCGCCCAGAGCGTGAAGGGGCTGCTGGAAGTGTGAAAAATCACTTGACTTTTTCCCCCGCTGCCCGCAAAATAGAGAGAGTGAAACCAAAGGAGGTGGGGAAAATGCTGCTGTTGGACGCGCGGGAGCAGGTGGCGCACTATGGCCGTGAACTGCTCCGGCGGGGGCTTACCACCGGCTCCTTTGGCAACCTCAGCGTCTTTGTGCCCGAGGCCAAGGTCATGGTCATCTCCCCCTCGGGGCTGGACTACGACCGCGTCAGCCCCCAGGACGTGAGCGTGGTCACCATGGACGGCGTGGTGCTGGACGGTGCCCGCAAGCCCTCCAGCGAGGCGGACCTCCACCGCGTCTTCTACCAGAACGACCCCACCGTGGGCGCCGTGGTACACACCCACTCCACCTACGCCACCCTCATGGCCTGCCTGGGCAAGTCCCTGGAACCCATCCACTACCTCATCGCCTACGCCGGGGCTATGGAGGTGCCCTGCATCCCCTACTACCCCTTCGGCACCATGGAGCTGGCCCAGGCCGCCTACGAGGGCATGGGCAAGGGCCGGGCGCTGCTGCTGGGCGGCCACGGGCTGGTGTGCGTCGGCCCCAACCTGGGGTACACGGTGGACGCGGCCCAGCAGCTGGAATTCGTGGCGCGGCTCTGCTACCAGGCCATGGTGGTGGGCGGCGGCGTGAATCTCACAGAAGAACAACTCTCCAGCGCTTTTGACGCCCTGAAGCGCCATCATCAACCAGAGGAAAGGAAGTCTTGACCATGCCCAAGTCCTTCATCCCCGCGGGGTACACCCCCCTGCTGAACCTCTACGACACCCAGCGGGCGATCTCCCTGCTCAAGCGCCTGTTTGAGGACAACCTGGCGGTGGCCCTGCACCTCAAGCGGGTCTCCGCCCCCCTCTTCGTGGAGGCCAACACCGGCCTGAACGACGACCTCAACGGCGTGGAACGCCCGGTGAGCTTCGACATTCCCGCCGCCCACGGGGACGCCCAGGTGGTACACTCCCTGGCCAAGTGGAAGCGCCTGGCCCTGAAGCGCTACCAGTTCTCGGTGGGCGAGGGTCTCTACACCGACATGAACGCCATCCGCCGGGACGAGGAGCCGGACAACCTCCACTCCGTCTACGTGGACCAGTGGGACTGGGAGAAGATCATCGCCCCCCGGGACCGGGACGAGGCGCACCTGAAGGAGACGGTCCAGGCCATCGTCCAGGCCATCATCTCCACCCAGTCCACCCTCCGGGCGGTGTTCCCCAAACTCACCGCCCTGAGCGGCGTCTCCCCGGAGGTCTCCTTCGTCACCGCCCAGGAGCTGGAGGACAAATGGCCCGACCTCTCCCCCAAGGAGCGGGAGAACGCCTGGCTCCGCGACCACCCCACCACCTTCCTCATGGGCATCGGCGCCGCGCTGAAGTCCGGCAAGCCCCACGACGGCCGCGCCCCCGACTACGACGACTGGTCCCTCAACGGCGACATCCTTTTGTGGAACCAGGTCCTGGGCTGCGCCTTTGAGATCAGCTCCATGGGCATCCGGGTAAGCCCCGAGTCTCTGGACAAGCAGCTCACCATCGCCGGCTGCGACGAGCGCCGGGCGCTGCCCTTCCACAAGGCGCTCCTGGCCGGAGAGCTGCCCCTCACCATGGGCGGCGGCATCGGACAGTCCCGCCTGTCCATGTTCCTCCTGGGCAAGGCCCACATCGGCGAAGTCCAGGCCAGCGTCTGGGACCCGGACACCGTGGCCGCCTGCGCCGCCGCCGGGGTCATTTTGCTCTGATTTTTCCAAAAACCCTTGCGCCCGGGCGGGAAATACGGTATAATGTCCGCGTTGCGGCGATGGCCGCTGACCGCCCACCCGCCGGTGTGATGGAATTGGTAGACGTGACGGACTCAAAATCCGTTGGGCTAATCCCCCGTGTGGGTTCGAGTCCCACCACCGGCACCACGTCGGAGCAAGCTCCATATCGCTTGCTCCGACTTTTTTTCAAAAAGTCAGAGCGCGCTCGTTCCGCTGCTCCTCCTCTCCAAATCGAACCCGCTGCGCTGGGCTTCGATTTGGTTTTTTGAATGAAATCACAGACCCTACCATTAACCCCGACAAAAAGGAACGCCCCGAAGGATCGGGGCGTTCCTCTTGCTCTGTGCCGGGGTTTAAAAAAACGGTTGCGTCCTATTTTAAAGTCTGCTAGGATTTGGGTGGGGTTTTTCCCGCGGGGGGACAAACACTATTGCGGGGGATGCCCCAGTTTTGCCAGACAGGAGGCACTTATGAAATCTGTTTTGATCAAGGACACCACCCGAGAAGAGCGGGAAAAGATCGTGGCGCAGGCGCTGTCCAGCTGCGGCGGGGCTTGCGACTTCTGCAACGGCTGCGACAATCTGGGCGGCGGGCGGACGGACGCGATCTACCAGCCCTATATCGACGGGGAGAAGGAGCTTGCGGAGATCAACGCCGAGTACCGCTCCGGCCTCGTCCGGGGCTGAGCGCCCAAGGGGTCTCCCTAGGCGCGGAGGCCTTCGCCAGGCCGTCCTTTTTCAGCCTGCTCCGGGCGGCGCGCCCAGGCCGCGGTAGAAGTCCAGGGTCTTGAACCCCCGCTCCAACTGGGTCGTGAGATACGTCGAGGCGAGGGCGGCGAAAGGGGCCAGCTGACCGGGGGGCAGGGTGAAGGAGAAGAGGCGCTTGGGGTCGCCGTAGACGATGTGCCGGGCGGCGGCCAGCATCTCCGGGGTGAGGGGCGCGCTCCGGCCGGGGCTTGGCTCGCCGCAGTCAGAGCAGAGCAGGACCCCCTCCTGGAAGTCCAGCCGGGGGGCCTCCGGCGCTCCCGTCCCGCACCCGGCGCAGGCGTCCAGCAGGGGGGCGTATCCGGCGACGACCATGCACCGCAGATCAAAGGCAGCGTGGATCAGTTCCGCGGGCTTTTGCAGCTTATCCAGGGCGTAGAGGCTGTTGAGGAGCAGGGAGAGCAGCTCCCCGTTGGACTCCCCCTCCACCCCCACGCACTGGGCGACCTCGGCGAAGTAGGAGGCCAGGGACAGCTTGTCCAAGTCCGCCCGGAGGCCCAAAAACTGCTCCTGGGGCGCCGCCTCCTTCACGGAATAGTGGTCTCGGTAGGCGAACAGGGTAAAGTTGGAGTAGGCCAGCAGCTGGGCGGCGGCGGCCAGGGGGCTGTTCTTCCGGCGGCAGCCCTGGGCCTTCACCGTGAGCAGGCCCAGGCGGTCGGTGAGCAGGGTGAGGATGCGGTCGCTCTCCTTGTAGTCCACCGCCCGCAGCACCACACCCGCCAAGTCCACGTGCATGGCCTAGTCCTCCCGGTAGCCCAGGTTCCGGACCTGGATGTCGCTGGCGCGCCAGTTCTCCTTCACCTTCACCCAGGTCTCCAAAAACACCTTCTCCCCCATGAACCGCTCCATATCCTGCCGGGCCAGGGTGGAGACCCGCTTGAGCATCGCCCCGCCCTTGCCGATGATGATCCCCTTGTGGCTCTCCCGCTCGCAGAAGATGGTGGCGCCGGCCTCGATCACGTCGTCCCGGTCCCGCTGGACAAAGCGGGTCATCTCCACCGCCGTGCCGTGGGGCACTTCCTTGTCCAGGCACAGCAACAGCTTCTCCCGCAAAATCTCCGCGCAGACCTGGCGCTCCGGCTGGTCGGTGGTCATGTCCTCTGGGAAGAGGGCCGGCCCCTGGGGCAGCCAGCCCTTGGCCACCGTCTCCAGCTCCTCCAGCCCCTCCCCCGTCCGGGCGGAGATGGGCAGCACGGCGGCCCAGGGGTGGGCCTGGCCGTAGAGGGCCATCACCGCCAGAAGGTCCTCCTTCTTCACCGTGTCGATCTTGTTGATGACCAGGGCGGCGGGCAGGTTTAGTTCCTTGATGCGCCGGATGAGTTCCTCTTCCGCCTCGCCCAGCTTGGCCATCGGCTCCACCACCAGCAGCGCGCCGTCCACGTCCGCTACGCTGTGGCGGACGACTTGGGACATATACTCGTCCAGCTTGGAGCGCGCCCGGTGAAGGCCGGGGGTGTCCAGCAGCACCATCTGCCCCCAGGGGCGGTTCACCACCCCAGTGACCCGGTTGCGGGTGGTCTGGGGCTTGGGGCTGACGATGGCGATCTTCTCTCCCACCAGGGCGTTGGTGAGGGTGGACTTGCCCACGTTGGGCCGGCCCACCACCGCCACCACGCCGCACAGCTTCTTCTCCATCCCGCTCATCTCCCGTCTCTCGTTTTACTTCGGCTCCCCAAGGCCCAGGCGGTCCATCACCGCCTCCTCCGCCCGGCGCATCCTGGCCTTGCGCGGCCCTTCGTCCAGGTGGTCGTAGCCCAGGAGGTGGAGGGTGGAGTGGACGGCCAGGTAGGCCATCTCCCGGCTCCGGCTGTGGCCGTACTCCCTGGCCTGGGCGGCGGCGCGCTCCGCGGAGATGACCATGTCCCCCAGGGGGATGAGGCCGCTGCCGGGGTCGGCGTCCGCCGCGGTAGGCTTGTCCCCCTCTTCCAGCTCCAGGGCGGGGAAACTCAGTACATCGGTGGGCCTGTCCACCTGCCGGGCGTCCCGGTTGATGGCCCGGATGCCGGCGTCATCGGTGAGGAGCACGTCCACCTCGCAGGGCAGCGCCACCCCTTGGCACGCCAAAGTCTCCCGGATGGCGCGGCGCAGCAGGGCGCAGGTTCCCTTGCTCCCCGCGCCGGGGAGGTCGGCGGTGACGGGGATGTAGTGGGTCTTTCTCACGCTTTTCCGCCCCCTTGCCCGTCCTGGGGCGGCACGAGCCGCAGGAGGCGGTAGAATGTAACGGCGTAGACCAGACCGGCCACCAGGGCGGCCAGAGACCAGATCATGCCCAGGGGGGGCAGCACGAACCCCAACAGGAAGGCCGCGGCCCGTGTCCCGACCAGGGCGTACCAGCTCAGCCGGAGGCGGGGCAGTCGATAGGCCCCCTCCAGGGCCTCCTGCCCCTCGCACCAGACCAACAGCCGGTAGGTCATAAAGAGGGCCAGCAGCTCGTCCAGGGGGAAGGTCATGCCGTAGCCAAACAGCCCCGCCACCCACAGCGCCGCGCTGAGGATCGCCGAGGCCGCCGCCACCGCCATCCCCGGCGTCCGCTCCGGGCACTCCGGCGTCTGGGCAAGGCCCCAGCAGATGAGGGCATAGCCCAGCCAGTGGGGGATATAGTTGATGGTCATAAACGGGATGGTCACCACCACCAGCAGCAGACCGAGCGCTGTCTTTTTCATCGCTTTGCCTCCTTCTTCCCCGCGTTCTGCCGGCGCTTCTCATCCTCCTCGTAGGCGGCGATGATGCGCTGGACGATCACATGGCGCACCACGTCCGAGCCGGTGAGGCGGCAGATGGCGATGTCCTCCACCCCTTTCAGCACCCGCATGGCCTCCTTCAGACCGGACTGCTTGTCCGGGGGCAGGTCGATCTGGGTCACGTCGCCGGTGATGACGATCTTGCTGCCAAAGCCCATGCGGGTGAGGAACATCTTCATCTGCTCCCGGGAGGTGTTCTGCGCCTCGTCCAGGATGATGAAGCTGTCGTCCAGGGTGCGGCCGCGCATATAGGCCAGGGGGGCGACTTCGATGTTCCCCCGCTCCAGGTATTTCTGGTAGGTCTCCGGCCCCAGCATCTCAAACAGCGCGTCGTAGAGGGGGCGGAGGTAGGGGTCTACCTTGGACTGCAAATCGCCGGGCAGGAAGCCCAGCCGCTCCCCGGCCTCCACGGCGGGGCGGGTGAGGATGATGCGGTTGACCTGCTTGTCCCG
>CANRLZ010000041.1 GCA_947631595.1 uncultured Oscillospiraceae bacterium | reverse complement strand
GGCTCCGCCAAGGGCGGCCGGGACGCCCGGTTCCAGGCCATCCTCCCCCTGTGGGGCAAGATGCTCAACGTGGAGAAAGCCCGGGCGGACAAGGTCTACGGCAACGATAAACTCAACCCCGTCATCACCGCCCTGGGGGCGGGCATCGGGGAGGACTTCGACGTGGACAAGCTGCGCTACCACAAGATCATCATCATGGCGGACGCGGACGTGGACGGCGCCCACATCCGCACGTTGCTTTTGACCTTCTTCTTCCGCTTCATGCGCCCCCTCATCGAGGGGGGCTACGTCTACTCCGCCGTGCCCCCCCTCTACAAGCTCACCCGGGGCAAGACCGTCCGGGTGGCCTTCTCCGACGAGGAGCGGGACGCCGTCTCCGCCGAGATGCGCGCCGACAACCCCAACGCCAAGGTGGAGATCAACCGCTTCAAGGGCCTGGGCGAGATGGACCCCCACGAGCTGTGGGAGACCACCATGGACCCGGAGCGGCGCATCCTCAAGCGCTTCACCCTCTCCGACGCCATCGCCGCCGACGAGACCTTCACGGTGCTCATGGGGGAGAAGGTGGAACCCCGCAAGGAGTTCATCGAGCAAAACGCCAAGTACGCCGGGAACCTGGATTTCTGAGCGCCCCAGGCCTCCCCGACCCGGAAAAATCCGGGGTTGACAAGCCGGGTTTGGCCCGTTATAATAATTGGGCCTTTTGGCAACAATGCGACCCGCAGCGTTACAAGCTGTTGTGGATAGGTGGTTTTTCCACCACAAATTAGGAGGTGTATCCCAATGGTCCGTACCTATCAGCCCAAAAAGCGTCAGCGTTCCAAGGTCCACGGCTTCCGCAAGCGCATGGCCACCGCCAACGGCCGGAAGGTCCTGGCCCGGCGCCGTGCCCGCGGCCGCGCCCGGCTGACCCACTAATGTCCGGTCAAGTCTGAGAGAAAACACAGGGGCGGGGGGAAGTTTCCCTCTCGCCCCTAAGTGGCATGGAAGCGTGAAAAGGAGGGCGGCGACGGTGAAAGCGACCTGGTCCATCAAAGCCCCCCACCTCTTCCGCCGGGCCTACGCCAAGGGGAAAAGCGCCGCCACCCCCACCCTGGTGCTCTACGCCCGGCCCAACGGCCTGGGCTGTAACCGCCTGGGCCTCACCGTGGGGACGAAGGTGGGCAAGGCGGTGGTGCGCAACCGCGTCCGCCGCCGCATCCGGGAGAGCTACCGCCTCCGGGAGGGGTCGGTGAAGACGGGCTACGACCTGGTGGTGGTGGCCCGTACCGCCGCGGCGGAAGCCCGCTTCCGGGAGCTGGACCGGCACCTGGCCTCGCTCCTGAAGCGGTTGGGGCTGCTGGCATGAAGGGGTTTTTGCTCTGGGCCATCCGGCTCTACCGGCGCTACATCTCCCCGGCCCGGCCCAACTGCTGCCGGTTCATCCCCACCTGCTCCGCCTACGCCCTGGAGGCCATCGAGGTCCACGGGGCGCTGAAGGGCGGGCTTCTGGCCCTGCGCCGGGTGCTGAAATGCCACCCCTTCCACCGGCAGGCCACCGTGGCCTACGACCCGGTGCCGCCCAAGCGCAAGTGACCGAAGGAAAACACGACGGGAGGAAACGCCCTTGAACATCATCCTGAAACCCTTCGCGCTGCTCCTGGTCTTTTTCTACAATCTCTTCCAGAACTACGGCCTGGCCCTCATCTTCTTCGCCCTGGTGGTGAAGATCATCCTTTTCCCCTTCTCCCTGAAGGGGAAAAAGGGCATGGTGAAGACCACCGCCATCCAGGGAAAAGTCCAGCGCATCCAGCGTATGTACGCCAACAACAAGCAAAAACAGCAGGAGGAGATGGCCAAGCTCTATGAGAAGGAGCAGGTCAACCCCATGGGCGGGTGCCTGTGGTCCTTCCTGCCCCTGCTGATCCTGATCCCCCTCTACGCCATCATCCGCCAGCCCCTGACCCACATGATGGACATGACGGTGGAGCAGATCGTGCAGATCGGCAACAACATTCTCAACTGGGCGCAGGCCTCCATCGACCACGGCTGGGTCCGGGCCACCACCGAGGCCGCCAACAACGCCCTCACCAACGCCACCGCCGGCGCCGGCTACAACCAGCTCTACATGGCCTCCCTCATCACCAAGGAGAACCTGCCCGCCGTCCAGGCGGTCGCCCCCCACGCCATGGCCATCAACTTCAACTTCCTGGGCGTGGATCTCTCTATGGTGCCCACCTGGAAGGTCTGGACCTGGGACCACTTCAGCTGGAACAACCTGGGCCTCACCCTCATGCCCATCCTCTCCGCGGCCCTGAGCCTTTTGATGAGCGTGGTCACCCAGAAGACCAATCAGATGAGCAACCCCGCCGCGGAGAACCCCGCGGGGAACGCCAACTTCATGCTCTACGTGTTCTCCCCCCTCATGTCCCTGTGGATCGGCTACGTCATGCCCGCCGGTCTGTGCGTCTACTGGATCGTGAACTCCGTGCTGTCCATGGTGCAGGAGGTCATCTCCGGCAGGCTCCTGAAGAAGGACTACGAGGCGGCCGCCGAGGCCGCCCGGAAGCAGGAGCTTCTGGACAAGGAGGAGGAGAAGCGCCGCCGCGCCGCCCTGGCGGAAGAGCGGGCCAAGCGCATCGCCGCGCGCAAGGAGGAGCAGAAGAACAAGGCCAAGAAGAAGGCCAAGGGCGCTCCCGCCGCCCCCGGCGCGGACAACTCCGCCTCCGCCGTGGGCATCCGGGCCTACGCCCGGGGCAGGGCCTACGACCCCAACCGCTTCGGCGCGGTGACCCCGTATAAGGATCCCGACCATCCGGTGGACGAAGAGGCCATCGAGGCCGCCCGGGCCAAGCGTGCCCAGGAGCGGGAGGAGGCCCAGTTGGAGGCGGACGTCACCGCCCAGGTGGCCGCCGAGATGGCCCAGCTCTCCGCCGGCACCGCCGACGACGTGGCCGCCGCCATCGAGTCCGCCGACGGGGCGGACGCCCCCGCGGAGGCGCGGTTGGAGGCCACCGACGTGTCCGGGGAGACCCCGGCCGACGGGGAGGAGAACACCGGCGAGGGCGGCGACGCCGACGCTCCCGCCGAGACGGACGGCGCCGACGCCGCCGAGCAAGACGGCGGCGACGGCCAGTAAGGAGGACCACGCCATGACAAAGTATCTGGAAGCCACCGGCAAGACCGAGCAGGCCGCCATCGAGTCCGCCCTGGCCCAGCTGGGCCTGGACCGGGACGACGTGTCCGTGGAGATTTTGGATCGGGCCAAGACCGGCTTTTTGGGCATCGGTTCCACCCCCGCCCGGGTGCGGGTCTCCTACGAAGCCCCGGACGAGGAGCCGGAGCCGGAGGCCGCCCCCGCGCCGGAGGCCCCTGGGCCTGTGACCTACGAGGCGCCCAAGGCCGAACCCGCGGCGGACAAGCCCGCCAAAGCCCCCAGGGAGAAAAAGCCCGCCCCCAAGCCGGTGCTGGAGCCGGAGCCCACCCGTCCGGTGGACGACGACGCCTCCCAGGCCATCACCGCTTTCCTCACAGGTCTCCTGCGGCACATGGAGATGGACTGCACCGTCACCGTGGAACTCTCCGACCGGGGCGCCTATGAGGTGCGGCTGGAGGGGGACGACCTGGGGCGGATCATTGGCCGCCGGGGGGACACCCTGGACGCCATCCAGCAGCTCACCGGCTACGCCGTCAACCGGGATCGCCGGGAGCGGGTGCGGGTGCACCTGGACGCGGAGGGCTACCGCGCCCGCCGGGAGGAGGCCCTGGCCAACATGGCGCGGCGCCAGGCGGAGAAGGCCATTCGCTACCAGAAGTCGGTGACCCTGGAACCCATGAACGCCTACGAGCGCCACGTCATCCACACCGCCCTCCAGGGCTATCCCCACATCTCCACCCATTCCGTGGGCACCGAACCCAACCGCCGCACGGTGATCTGCTACGAGGACGACCTCCCCGAAGGGGCGGACGAGGCGTAAATACACACCCCCACCGGGGTCGGGCGGCAGACCCGACCCCGGTTTTTACTTAGGGAGAAAGAAGGTGGCGACCGTGGACACCCCCCTGCTCAACGCCCTGCTGGGCCACATCCGCCAGGACCCGGCGCCCTTCCATATGCCCGGCCACAAGGGGCGGCTGGAGGCCTTTCGCCGCATGGCCCCGGCGGCGGGATTGGACGTGACCGAGCTGCCCGACACCGGCGACCTCTACGCGGGCGGCGACGCCATCGCCCAGGCGGAGGCGCTGTGGGCGGAGGCATGGAGGGCGGAGCGGTGCCAGTTTTTGACCGGCGGCTCCACCCAGGGCGTCCACGCCGCCCTGCTCCTGTGCGCCCGCCGGGGCCGGGGCGTCCTGGTGGATCGCTGCTGCCACCGGAGCGTCTACAACGCCCTGGGGATGTGGGACCTTCTGCCCCGCTACCTCCACCGGCGGCAGGATCGGCCCCTGACGCCGGAGGCGCTGGAAGCGGGGTTTCAGGCGGCCGCCCAGGCGGGGGAGGCGATAAACACAGTCTGTATTACCTCCCCGACTTATTACGGCGTGTTATCTGACGTCCCCGCCCTGGCGGAGGTCGCCCACGCCCACGGCGCGGCGCTGATGGTGGACGCCGCCCACGGGTGCCACCTGCCCTTTCTGTGGGGGGAGAACCCCTTCCGGGGCGCCGACCTGACGGTGAGTTCCGCCCACAAGACCATGAGCGCCTACGGCCAGGGGGCGCTGCTCTTCGCCGCCGCGGACTACCCCGCCGGGGCGCTGCGCTGGGCCGCGTCGGTGTGCGGCACCTCCTCCCCCTCCTACCCCATCCTGGCCTCCCTGGACTGGGCGCGTGCCTGGGCGGAGAGTCCGGAGGGGGCGGAGCGCCTGCGCTGGGCGGCGGAGGAGGTGGCCGCCCTGCGCCGGGACTTCCCGTCCCTGGACGGCCCGGGGGTGGACCCCCTGCGCTTCACCCTCACGGTGAACGCCGCCGCCGCCACCGGCGGCCAGGTGAAGGAGCGCCTGGAGCGCCGGGGCGTTCTGCCGGAGATGGCCGACCGGGACCATGTGGTGTTTCTGTTGAGCGGCGAGAATACGCCCAAGGACCTGCGCCGTCTCCGGGGCGGCCTGGAGGCCGTGGGGACGGTGTGGCCGGGGGTGTACGGAGCGCCCCTGGAACCCCCCGTCCCCCCGGAGCCGGAGGTGGTGCTATCCCCCGCCCAGGCCATGCGCGCGGGCAGGCGCTCCATCCGGCGGCTGGCCCACAGCGAGGGGCTGGTGTGCCTGCGGCAGGTGGCGCCCTATCCCCCCGGCGTGCCGGTGATTGCCCCGGGGGAGCGGGTGACAAAAAAAGGTCTGGCCTATTTGCGGGAAGTGGGCTATAATGTAGAGGAGGACATATCCGTCTGGGACGGGGAGGAGGCGCCAGCATGACACAGACCGCTCTGCCCCAGGCCCTGGCCGCCCGCGCCCAGGCCGGGACCCTGGGCCACGCCTGGATCCTCACCGGCGCGGCGGAGGAGCGCCTGGAAGAGACCGCCAAAGCCCTGGCCGCCGCGTTCCTCTGTCAGGGCGACGGCCCCAGGCCCTGCGGCGGCTGCAAGGCCTGCCGCAAGGTGGACCGGGACATCCACCCGGACTTTCAGTGGGTGGAAAAGCCCGCGGACAAGCGGGAGATCCTGGTGAGCCAGGTGCGGGCTATGCGGAGCGACGTCTACATCCGCCCCAACGAGGGTCGGCGGAAGGTGTACGCCCTGAAAAACGCCTGGCAGATGAACGAGGAGGCCCAGAACGCCTTTTTGAAGGTGCTGGAGGAGGGGCCGGCCTACGGCGTCTTTCTCCTACTCAGCGAGAACCACCTGGCCCTGCTGCCCACCGTCCGCTCCCGGTGCGAGCTGCTGCGCCTCACCCCCGGCGGGGGCGAGGACGCCCAGGCCGCCCAGCTGGGCGGCGAGCTGGCGGAGCGCCTGCTGGCCGGTGACCGGTGGGAGCTGCTGCGCTGGTGCGTGCCCTTTGAGAAGGGCAAGCGGGAGGAGGTACTCCCCATCTGGCAGGCCGCCCGGCAGGCCGTTTTGACCCGCGGGCCGTCCGGGCAGATGGCCCAGGCGGCGGCGCTGGCCCAGGTCTTGGGCGAGGTCATCGCCGCCGGGGAGCGAAACGGAAACATGGGCGCGCTGTGGGGGCGGCTGCTGGCCGCCGCCGGATGACGCGCTTTTCACAGGAAACGAGGTGTTTTACCCATGACACAAGTGATCGAGGTCCGCTTCCGGGACGGGGGGAAGGAGTACACCTTCAACCCCGGCGAGCTGACGGTGGAACCCGGCCAGGCCGTGATGGTCTCCACCCCCAAAGGCCCGGAGTACGCCGTGTGCACCCGTGGCAACCATCTGGTGGACGAGGTCACCCTTCTGGCCCCTCTTCGCCCGGTACTCCGCCTGGCGGAGGAGAGCGACGCCCCCGCGCCGGAACCCCCCGCGCCCACAAGGCGGGAGATGACCCCGGAGGAGCAGAAGCGGATGCGCCAGGCCATGGCCGTCTGCCGGGAGAAGGTCGCCCAGCGGGGGCTGGAGATGAGCCTGGTGCGCGCCGAACCCAGCCCGGACGGGGGGAAGATCGTCTTCTACTTCACCGCCGAGAACCGGGTGGACTTCCGCGCCCTGGTGCGCGACCTCGCCACCGCCCTCCACACCCGCATCGAGCTGCGCCAGATCGGCGTGCGGGACGAGACCAAGATGCTGGGCGGCATCGGCATCTGCGGCCAGCCCTACTGCTGCTGCCGGTTTTTGGACAAGTTCCAGCCGGTGTCCATCAAGATGGCCAAGACCCAGAACCTCTCCCTCAACCCCACCAAGATCTCCGGGGCCTGCGGCCGGCTCATGTGCTGCCTGAAGTACGAACAGGGGGCCTACGAGGACGCGGTGCGCCGCTGTCCCAAGCGGGAGTCCTTCGTGGAGACCCCGGACGGGGCGGGGAACGTCACCGACGTGAACCTCCTGCGGGAGCGGGTGAAGGTGCGCATCGACGGCGGCGACGAGCAGCCCAAGACGTATTATAACCAGGAGGTGCGGGTGATCCGCTCGGGCAAGGGCAAGCGCCCGGAGGACTACGTCCAGCCGCCCAAGGAGGAGCTGGAGAAGCTGCGCTATATCCCCCCGGAGGAGGAGCGCCGCCCCGGCGACCGGCCCCGGGACGGCCTTGCCCAGCGCCTGGAGGAGCTTCTGGCCGCCGAGGCCCAGCGGGGCGCGGAGCACACCGCCAAGTCCCGCCCGCGTTCCCGCCGGGGCGGCCAGGGCCAGCAAAAGCAGCCCCAGAAGGGCCAGTCCCAGCCCCAGAAACCCCAGGCGCAGGCCGACCGGCCCGGCGGCCAGAGCCACGGCGGCGGCCGCCGCCGCCACCGCTCTCACAAGCCCCGCGCCACAGAGGAATAGACCCCCCGGCGCTCCACCGGATCATCCCGGCGGAGCGCCGTTTTTTACCCCGTTTTCTCTTGTATTCCTTTTATAAATGTAGTATACTATTTCTAATCTGGGTATTTTTGTGTTTGCGAGGAGAATGAGCATGATCACGGTGAGCGATCTTTCGCTGCAATACGGCGGAACGTACCTGTTTAAAAACGTGGAGTTGCAGTTCGTCCGGGGCAACTGCTACGGCATCATCGGCGCCAACGGCGCGGGGAAATCCACCTTTCTGAAAATTCTGGAGGGGGAGCTGGAACCCACCTCCGGGACGGTGGCGGTGGACCCCAAGGTGCGTATGTCCATCCTGCGCCAGGACCAGAACGCCTTTGACGCCTACACGGTGATGGACACGGTCATCATGGGCAACCGCCGCCTCTACGACATCGGCAAGGAGAAGGACGCCCTCTACGCCAAGGAGGAGATGACCGACGAGGACGGCATGCGGGCCTGCGAGCTGGAGGCGGAGTACGCCGAGCTGGGCGGCTGGGAGGCGGAGAGCGACGCCAGCCGCATCCTCCAGGGCCTGGGCGTGGGCACCCAATTCCACGAGACGGAGATGGCGGGCCTGGACCCCCGGCTGAAGGTGAAGGTCCTGCTGGCCCAGGCGCTCTTCGGCGAGCCGGACATTTTGCTCCTGGACGAGCCGACCAACAACCTGGACATCAACGCCATCAACTGGCTGGAGGACTTTCTGCTGGACTTCGCCGGCACCGTCATCGTGGTCAGCCACGACCGGCACTTCCTGAATACGGTGTGCACCCATATCGTGGACATCGACTACGGCAAGATCAAGATGTACGTGGGCAACTACGACTTCTGGTACGACGCCTCCCAGCTCATGCAGACCCTGATGAAGAACCAGGCCAAGAAGAACGAGGAGAAGGCCCAGGAGCTGAAGGACTTCATCTCCCGCTTCTCCGCCAACAAGTCCAAGTCCAAGCAGGCCACCTCCCGGCGCAAGCTGCTGGAAAAGCTGACCCTGGAGGAGATCCCCGCCTCCTCCCGGCGCTACCCCTGGGTGGGCTTCTCCCCCGACCGGGAGGTGGGCAAGGACATCCTCTTTGTCACCGACGTGTCCAAGACCATCGACGGGGTGAAGGTGCTGGACAAGGTCACCTTCACCGTGGGCAAGGGGGACAAGATCGCCTTCGTGGGGGACAATGAAAACGCCCAGACGGCGCTCTTTAAAATCCTGGTGGGCGAGTTGGAGCCGGACGAGGGCACGGTGAAGTGGGGACAGACCGCCACCTTCTCCTATTTCCCCAAGGACAACACCGCCTTCTTCAAAGACTGCGACGACTCCATCCTGGACTGGCTGCGCCAGTTCTCCGAGGATAAGCACGAGAGTTACCTCCGGGGCTTTTTGGGCCGGATGCTCTTCTCCGGGGACGACATTTTTAAACCCGTCAAGGTTCTCTCCGGCGGGGAAAAGGTGCGGTGTATGCTCTCCCGGATGATGCTCTCCGGGGCCAACGTCCTGTTGCTGGACCAGCCCACCAACCACCTGGATCTGGAGTCCATCGCCGCGGTGAACAACGGCCTGGAAGCGGTGGGGTGCAACGTCCTCTTCGCCACCCACGACCACCAGATGGTCTCCACGGTGGCCAACCGCATCTTCGACTTCACGCCGGACGGTCAGCTCATCGACAAGCGGATGAACTACGACGACTATCTGGAGTGGCAGCGCCAGCGGGAGGAGGCGGCCCAGGGATGAAAAAGCCTGTCCTCTACTGCGCGCTGACCCTCTGCGCCGCCGTGGGCGCCGGGTGGGCGCGCGCCTGGCAGCGCGCCTCCGCCTTTGAGCCGGGCACCGGCCTGCTCACCCCCCACGCCCCCGCCACGCTATGGCTGGTGGCGGCGCTCTGCGGGGCGGCGGCGCTGGCCCTGCTGCTGGCGCGGTGGGCGGCGAAGGGCGCGGACTTCCGGAGTTACCTCTCCGCCTTCGCCCTGCCCGGGCGGGGGTGGCTGATCCTCTATCTGGCCGCCGGCGGGCTGCTCCTGGTCGGCGGGCTGGTGGGCATTCGGGATCATCAGACCAACCTGGTCACCCAGCTGAGCCGGTATATCTTCTCCATCGCCCTGCTCCCCACCGGGCTGAGCGTGGCGCTGGTGGGCTGGCTGAACGCCCAGCGGCAGGAGGGTTCCGGGCGGTTTGCCTGGCCGCTGCTCCTGCCGGGGTGGTGCGGCTGTATCTGGCTCATCGCCGCCTACCAGGCCCACACCGCCACGCCCAACGCCATGGCCTTTGCCCCCTACTTTTTGGGCGCGGTCTGCGCCGTGGGCGGCTGCTACTTCGCCTCCGCCTTCTCCTTCGAGCGGCCGCGGCCGGTGTGGTGCCTGTGGCTGTGCGCCCTCGCCCCGGCGCTCCTGGCCACCGCCGTGGTGGACGGGGTGCAGACCGGCGACTACCACCGGGTCCTCGTCTGCCTGGGCTACGGGCTGTATCTGGCCGCCCAGGGCCTGTGCCTGGCCTGGCGGTGCGGCCACAGCGCCGACCTGACGCCGTGGAAGCCCCCGGCGCGGCTGAAGAAGGACGAGGACGGGACGGAGACAAAACCCGCGCAAGCGGAAACTGAGGTGAGCGAACATGAGTAAGACCCCCTTCTATATCACCACCCCCATCTACTACCCCAGCGACAAGCTCCACATCGGCCACACCTACTGCACCGTGGCCGCGGACACCATGGCCCGGTACAAGCGCCTCCAGGGCTGCGAGGTGATGTTCCTCACCGGCACCGACGAGCACGGCCAGAAGATCGAGGACAAGGCCCGGGAGGCCGGGGTGACCCCCCAGCAGTTCGTGGATAACATCGTGGAGGGGCCCGGCGGCGTAAAGGACCTGTGGAAGCTGATGAACATCTCCAACGACCGCTTCATCCGCACCACCGACGACTACCACGTCCAGGCCATCCAGCGCATCTTTAAGGCCATGTACGACAAGGGGGATATCTACAAGGGCACCTACACCGGCAAGTACTGCAAGCCCTGCGAGTCCTTCTGGACGGAGAGCCAGCTGGTGGACGGCAAGTGCCCCGACTGCGGCCGGGAGGTCCAGGACGCCCAGGAGGAGGCGTACTTCTTCCGCCTGAGCAAGTACGCCGACCAGATTTTGGATTTGCTGGAGAACACCGACTTCCTGGAACCTCGGAGCCGGGTGAACGAGATGGTGAACAACTTCCTCAAGCCCGGCCTGGAGGACCTGTGCGTCTCCCGCACCTCCTTCTCCTGGGGGGTGCCGGTGGACTTCGACCCCGGCCATGTGGTCTATGTGTGGGTGGACGCGCTCTTCAACTACATGACCGCCCTGGGCTTTATGAACGACCGCTACCACGACTACGAGACCTTCTGGCCCTGCGACGTGCATTTTGTGGGCAAGGAGATCGTGCGGTTCCACTCCATCATCTGGCCGGCCTTCTGTATGTCCCTGGGCCTGCCCCTGCCCAAGAAGGTCTACGGCCACGGCTGGCTGCTCCTGGACGGGGGGAAGATGTCCAAGTCCAAGGGCAACGTGGTAGACCCCTATATCCTGGCCGAGCGCTTCGGGGTGGACGCCCTGCGGTTCTTCCTGCTGCGCACCTTCCCCTTCGGCTCGGACGGCAGCTTCTCCAACGAGGCGCTCATCCACACCATCAACGTGGACCTGGCCAACGACCTTGGGAACCTGGTGAGCCGCACCACCGCCATGGTGGAGAAGTACTTCGGCGGCGCCCTGCCCTTGGAGCGGCAGAGCGACCCGGCGCTGGACGGTGAGCTGGAGCAGATGGCCTCCGGGCTTCGGGAGAAGTACGGGGCGCAGATGGAGGCCTACCAGTTCCAGAACGCCCTGGAGGAGGTCTTCAAGGTCATCCAGCGGGCCAACAAGTATATCGACGAAAACGCCCCCTGGACCCTGGCCAAGGACATGGAGAAAAACGCCCCCCGGCTGGGTTCGGTGCTCTACCACCTCCTGGAGGCCACCCGCATCTGCGCGGTGCTCCTCACCCCCTTCATGCCCCAGAGCATGGACAAGCTCTTCGCCCAGATCGGCGCGGGGCCGGACTGCCGGAGCTGGGACAGCGCCGCCCAGTGGGGGGCGCTCCCCCAGGACGCGGCGGTGAGCAAGGGGGAGAACCTCTTCCCCCGGGTGGATCTGGAAAAGGCGCTCCGGGAGCTGGAAGAGGCGACCAACGCCGCCGCGGCGGACAGCGGCCCCAAGGTGGAGATCGAACCGCTGGCCGCGGAGAGCGTGGACTTCGACACCTTCTGCCGCTCCGACTTCCGGGCGGTGAAGGTGAAGGCGTGCGAGGCGGTGAAG
>CANRLZ010000040.1 GCA_947631595.1 uncultured Oscillospiraceae bacterium | reverse complement strand
ACGGTGCAGCTGGCGACGCAGGCGGTCTCTGATGGCGAGGCGCTCGGTTCGTTTTTCGCGCCGTCCGGCGCACCAAAAAAGACCCGAACCTTTCTCCTGGGGGAGAGGTCCGGGTTTTTTGTCCCCTGGCAGCGGGGCAGGAAAGCGACAAGGAGGTCTGGGAAATGGAATTTACGAAGGTAGTCCAGGAGCGGTACTCCTGCAAGAACTTTGACGGCCGGCCGGTGGAGCCGGCGGCGCTGGGGGCCATTTTGGAGGCCGGGCGGGCGGCGCCCACCGCCAAGAATTTACAGGAGCAGCGCGTCTACGTCATCCAGTCCCCGGAGGGGCTTGCCAAGATCGACCAGCTCACCCCCTGCCGCTACGGCGCCCCCACCGTGCTGGCGGTGGCCTTTGACCGGGAAAACGTCTTCACCTACCCCGGCGGGCGGCGAAATTCCGGCGTGGAGGACGCCGCCATCGTGGCCACCCACCTGATGCTGGCCGCCTTTGACGCCGGGGTGGACAGCTGCTGGCTGAACTTCTTCGACCCCGAGAAGGCCGCCCAGGCCCTGGGCCTGCCGGAAAACGAGGAGGTGCTGATGCTCCTGAACCTGGGCTATGCCGCCCCTGGGGCCGGCCCTCTGCCCAACCACGCCAGCCGCAAGGCGCTGGGCGAGACCGTCCGCTATCTGTGAGTTTCCGCGGAAAACTCCGGAAAACCCCTTGACAAATCCCCCCTGGCGGACTATGATACCTATAAACCCACAGGAAAGGTAGGTAATTTAGATGTCCCACATCTACACTTCCGCCGACCAACTCATCGGCAAGACCCCCCTGCTGGAGCTGACCCGCCTGGAAAAGGCCCTGGGCCTGGAGGCCAAGGTGCTGGCCAAGCTGGAGTATTTCAACCCCGCCGGCTCGGTGAAGGACCGCATCGCCAAGGCCATGCTGGACGACGCCGAAGAGAGCGGCAAGCTCAAGCCCGGCTCGGTCATCATCGAACCCACCTCCGGCAACACGGGCATCGGCCTTGCCAGCGTGGCCGCCGCACGGGGCTACCGCATCATCATCGTCATGCCGGAGACCATGAGCGTGGAGCGCCGCCAGCTCATGGCGGCCTACGGCGCGGAGCTGGTGCTCACCGAGGGCGCCAAGGGGATGAAGGGCGCCATCGCCAAGGCCGAGGAGCTGGCCGGGGAGACCCCCAACAGCTTCATCCCCGGCCAGTTCGTCAACCCCGCCAACCCCGCCGCCCACTACGCCGCCACCGGCCCGGAGATCTGGGCGGACACCGACGGCGAAGTGGACGTCTTCGTGGCCGGGGTGGGCACCGGCGGCACCGTCTCCGGCGTGGGCAAGTTCCTCAAGGAGAAAAAGCCCGATGTGCGGGTGGTGGCGGTGGAACCGTCCGACTCCCCCGTGCTCAGCCAGGGCAAGGCCGGCCCCCACAAGATCCAGGGCATCGGCGCGGGCTTTGTGCCAGACACCCTGGACACCTCGATCTACGACGAGATCATCCCCGTCACCAGCGACGACGCCTTTGCCCTGGGCAAGGAGCTGGGCAAGCGGGAGGGCGTGCTGGTGGGCATCTCCTCCGGGGCGGCCCTCTGGGCGGCGGTGGAGGTCGCCAAGCGCCCGGAGAGCAAGGGCAAGACCATCGTGGTCCTGCTCCCCGACACCGGCGACCGCTACCTCTCCACCCCCCTGTTCGCCAACTGATAAACTACCACTTGGAGGTCCTGATCCATGAGACACCGCAGCCAGCTCCACACCCTCACCCTGGCGGCGCTCTTCGCCGCCGCCATCGCCGTCACCACCGCCTATATCCTCCACATCCCCCTGCCCACCGGGGGGTATGTCCACGTGGGGGACGCGCTGCTCTACCTGGCCGCCTGCCTGCTGCCCACCCCTTGGGCTATGGCCGCCGGGGCGGTGGGCGGCGCGGTGGCCGACCTGCTCACCGCCCCCATGTGGGCGCCGGGCACCTTTGTCATCAAGGCGGTACTCTGCCTGTTTTTCACCGCCGGGAGCGAGCGCTTTCTGACCTGGCGCAACAGCCTGGCCGTGGTGTGGGCAGGACTGCTCTCCCCCACCCTCTACGCCCTGCTGAACGTCTTCTTCACGAATAGCTGGAACGCCTTCTGGCCCCAGTTCGCGGGGACGTTCATCCAGGGCGTGGGCAGCGGCGTGGTGTTCTTCGTGCTGGCCGCGGCGGGCGACCGGGTGGGGCTGAAGCGGCGGCTGGAGGCCCTGTGAGCGCGGAGGAGGTCTCCGCGCTCATCGCCATGAGCGGCGGGGTGGACAGCTCGGTGGCCGCCTACCTGACCCAGCAGTCGGGCGTCCGATGCGCCGGGGTCACCATGCGGCAGTACCGCAACGGGGACGTGGGCTGGACCGGGGAGAGCGCCTGCTGCTCCTGGGCTGACCTGTCGGACGCCGCCCGGGTGGCCCACCAGCTGGGCATCCCCCACACGGTCCTGGACTTCACCGGGGAGTTCCGCCGAGAGGTCATGGACAAATTCGTCCGCACCTATGAGGCGGGCGGCACCCCCAACCCCTGTCTGGACTGCAACCGCTGTATGCGCGCCGGGCACCTCCTGGACTACGCCGCGGCCAAGGGCTTCTCCTACGTGGTCACCGGGCACTACGCCCGCATCGTCTATGACCCGGAGCGGGGTCGATACCTCCTGAAGCGCGGCCTGGACCCTGGCAAGGATCAGAGCTACGTCCACTACGCCATGACCCAGGACCAGCTCGCCCGCACCCGCTTCCCCCTGGGGGAGCTGCGCAAGGCCCAGGTGCGGGAGCTGGCCGCCCGGCTAAATCTGCCCAACGCGGGCAAGCGGGACAGCCAGGACATCTGCTTCGTCCCCGACGGCGACTACGCCGCCTTTCTGGAGCGGTACACCGGCAAGACGTACCCGCCGGGGGACTTTCTGGATCGGGACGGCCATGTGATCGGCCGGCACCGGGGCGCGGTGCGCTACACCGTGGGCCAGCGCCGGGGACTGGGCCTGTCCGCGGACGGGCGGCTCTACGTCATCGGCAAGGACATGGAGCGCAACACCGTCACCGTGGGGCCTGAGTCGGCGCTCTACTCCTCCGGGCTGGTGGCCGGGCCGGTGAACTGGATCGCCTGGGACGACTGCCCTGGGGAGGTCCGGGTCACCATCCAGACCCGCTACCGCCAGCAGGACAAGCCCGCCACCGTCATTCCCCAGGGCGACGGCACCGTCCGGGTACTCTTCGACCAGCCCCACCGGGCCGTGGCGCCGGGGCAGGCGGCGGTGTTCTACGATGGAGACGTGGTCCTGGGCGGCGGGACGATCCTCGCCCCGCTCCCCTGATTTTTCGGGGATATCTCCTCAGTTCTCTTGCGCTTCGGGTAGAAATGTGGTAGGCTTTCCTCAGACTAGAAAAAGGAGGGCACTCCCATGCGCCTGCGCGTCATCACCGACTCCGCCTCCGACCTCCTCCCGCCCTACCGCCCCGACCTCACCGTCCTGCCCATGACGGTCACCTTCGGGACGCGGCAGTACCTGGACGGGGTGGACCTGGATCACCGGCATTTCTTTGAGCTGCTGGTGGAGAGCGACCAGCTCCCCACCACCAGCCAGCTCACCCCCGCCCAGTACGAGGACGCCTTCCGCGCCGCGGTGGAGGCGGGGGAGACGGTGATCGCCGTCACCCTGTCCTCCAAGCTCTCCGGCACCTGCCAGAGCGCCCAGATCGCCGCCCAGGAGTTCCCCGGCCGGGTCTATGTGGTGGACAGCCTCAACGCCACCATCGGCGAGGCCATCCTGATCCGCCGGGCCTTCCAGCTCATCGACCAGGGGCTGGACGCCCCCGCCGTGGCCCACGCCCTGGAGGAGGAGCGGGGGGACATCCGCCTGGTGGCCCTGTTGGACACGTTGGAGTACCTGAAGCGGGGCGGGCGGCTGTCCGCCTCGGCGGCCCTGGTGGGCGGCCTGCTGGGGATCAAGCCGGTGATCACCGTGGAGGACGGAGAGGTGAAGGTCCTGGGCAAGGCCCGTGGCTCCAAAAACGGCAACAACCTCCTGATGCAGGAGATCGAGAAGGCCGGCGGCGTGGACTTCACCCGTCCCTACACCCTGGGCTACGCCGGGCTGAGCGACGAGCTTCTGCGCAAGTACATCGCCGACAGCCAGTCCCTCTGGGCAGGCCGGGCGGAAGAGCTGCCGGTGAGTACCATCGGCGGCACCATCGGCACCCACGTCGGCCCTGGGGCCATCGCCGTGGTCTTCTTCCGCCCCAGGCGGGCGTAAAAAAAGAAGGGGCGCAGCCCCTTCTTCCAAGTCCGCCCTAATGGGCCAGGTCGGCTATGGTCACGCCGTCCAGATAGTCCGCCACCAACCGGTCCAGCTTCTGCCAGAGGGGCAGGGTGCGGCACTCCCCCTGCCGGGGGCAGGGTTCCCCCTGCTCCGCGATGCAGGCCACCGGGGCCAGAGATCCCTCGGTACAGCGCAGGATCTCCCCCACGGAGTACTCCCCCGCTGGGCGGTTGAGGCGGTAGCCGCCGCCCTTGCCCCGCAGGCCGGTGATCAGACCCTCCCGGACCATCAGCTTCAGGATGCTCTCCAGGTATTTTTCCGAAATGTCCTGCCGCTGGGCGATCTCCCGCAGGGGGATGTACCCCTCCCCTGGGTGCTCGGCCAGGTCGATCACCACCCGCAGGGCGTAGCGGCCTTTGGTAGAAACGAACATGTCGCGCCTCCGTGTTGTATGGAATATACCTATTATACAACAAGGTTGATAGGATTTCAATCGGGGGGGCAAAATTTTTCCCCGCGCCCATCCGCGGGGTCAAAAACGGGAAAAACCATCCCAACGACGAGAAAGGAAACCCCTACTATGATCTATGCCGACAACGCCGCCACCACCCGGCTCTCCCCTGCCGCGCTGGCGGCCATGACGCCATACCTCACAGAGGCCTATGGCAACCCCTCCTCCCTGTACACCTTCGCCGGAGAGGCCAAGGCGGCGCTGGAGGGGGCGAGGGGGACGGTGGCCCGATGTCTGAACGCCAAGGCGGAGGAGATCTTCTTCACCTCCGGCGGCACGGAGAGCGACAACTGGGCGCTCCGGGGCGTGGCCGAGGCCCTGGGCAAGCGGGGCAGGCACATCCTCCTCTCCGCCATCGAACACCACGCCGTCCTCCACACCGGCCAGTGGCTGAAAAAGCAGGGCTTTGAGGTGGAACTTCTGCCGGTGGACGACCAGGGCACGGTGACGCCGGAGGCGCTGAAAAAGGCCCTGCGGCCGGACACCGTCCTGGTCTCCGTCATGCTGGCCAACAACGAGATCGGCACCATCCAGCCCATCGAAGAGCTGGCCGCCATCGCCCACGAGGGCGGCGCCATTTTCCACACCGACGCCGTCCAGGCGGTGGGGCACATCCCGGTGGACGTCCAGGCCCTTGGGGTGGACCTGCTCAGCCTCTCCGCCCACAAGTTCCACGGCCCCCGCGGGGTGGGGGCGCTCTATGTGAAAAAGGGCGCGCCCCTGCTGCCCCTGATCCACGGCGGCGGGCAGGAGCGGGGCCGCCGGTCGGGCACGGAGAACGTGGCCGGGGCGGTGGGTATGGCCGCCGCCCTCCAGGAACAGCTGGAGACGCTGGAGGCCGACATGGCGCGGCTCACCGCCCTGCGGGATAAGCTCATCGGGGAGGTGCTTCGCCTGCCCTGCTCCCGCCTCACCGGCCACCCCACCCGCCGCCTGCCCTCCATCGCCTCCTTCACCTTTGAGGCCATCGAGGGGGAGTCCATCCTGCTCCAGCTGGACGCCCGGGGCATCTGCGCCTCCAGCGGCTCGGCCTGCTCGTCCACCTCCCTGGAGCCGTCCCACGTGCTGCTGGCCATCGGACTGCCCCACCCCATCGCCCACGGCTCGGTGCGCCTGTCCTTTGGGGAGGATATCACGGAGGAGGACGTGGACACCGTGGCCAAGAGCCTGGCGGAAGTTGTGAACGACCTGCGGATGATGTCCCCGGTGTGGGACGCCGCCGCGGGAAAGCCAATTTGGTGAAAAGGAGAAATTTGCGATGATGTATTCGGAAAAGGTGATGGACCATTTCAACCACCCCCGGAACGTGGGGGAGCTGGAGGACGCCGACGGCGTGGGTCAGGTGGGCAACCCCGTCTGCGGGGATATCATGAAGGTCTACCTGAAAATCACGGACGGGGTCATTGAGGACGTGAAGTTCAAGACCTTCGGCTGCGGCTCCGCCATCGCCACCTCCTCCATGGCCACGGAGATGATAAAAGGCAAGACCATCCAGGAGGCACTGACCCTCACCAACGCCGCCGTGGCCGAGGCGCTGGACGGCCTGCCCGCCCACAAGATGCACTGCTCCGTGCTGGCCGAGGAGGCGGTGAAGGCCGCCCTGGCCGACTACTACACCCGCCGGGGCGAACCGGTGCCCCCGGAGTGCCGGATCGACGACGCGGACAGCTGCCCCCTGGGGCACGGGTGATTTTTCCCCCCGCCGGGAAAATTTTTCTTGACACCGGCCCCCGGGCGTGCTATGATGTCACAAGCACAAACATATTGACCCGGTGGGTTGAAAGGAGGCGTGCCCCATGGCGAACCGTTATGGTATGATGATGGGGATGGGCATGATGTGCATGTCCACGTTTGCGCGCGCCTGTTTCCCCCCGGTCACGCGGTAGACCCGGTCCTCCGTGCGGCAAAACAAAGTGGGAAGCGGCATCGCTTCCCACTTTTTTGTAGAAATGAGGGGTTCTATGATCCGGCTTGACCACATCACCAAGACCTTCTCCGGCCAGGGGAGCGAAGTCCACGCGGTACGTGACGTGACGCTCCACATCGCCCCCGGGGAGATTTTCGGCATCATCGGCTACTCCGGGGCGGGCAAGTCCACCCTGGTGCGGTGCATCAACCTTTTGGAGCGGCCCACCAGCGGCACGGTGACGGTGGACGGGGTGGAACTCACCGCCCTGTCGGAGCGGGAGCTGCGCGCCCGGCGCAAAAAGATCGCCATGATCTTCCAGCAGTTCAACCTGCTCATGCAGCGCACCTGTCTGGACAACGTGTGCTTCCCCCTGGAGATCGCCGGGGTGAAGCGGGAGGACGCCCGGCGGCGGGCGCTGGAGCTGCTGGAGCTGGTGGAGCTGGCGGACAAGGCAAAGGCCTACCCCGTCCAGCTCTCCGGCGGGCAGAAGCAGCGGGTGGCCATCGCCCGCGCCCTGGCCTCCGACCCCAAGGTCTTGCTGTGCGACGAGGCCACCTCCGCCCTGGACCCCCAGTCCACCCGGGCCATCCTCCGGCTCATCCAGAAGATCAACCGGGAGACGGGGATCACCGTGGTCATCATCACCCACGAGATGGCGGTGGTGGAGGAGATCTGCCAGCGGGTGGCCATCCTGGACAGCGGCTCCATGGTGGAGACCGGCCGGGTGGAGGACATCTTCTCCAACCCCCAGACCGACGCGGGCCGCCGCCTGGTCTACCCCGACGGCGCCGAGGCGCTCACCACCGAGCTGGACGCCGAACGGGTGGTTCGCCTGGCCTTCAACGGCGGCTCGGCCTATGAACCCCTGGTGGCGTCCCTGGCCATCGACTGCGGCGTGAAGGTGAACATCCTGGGGGCGGACACCCGGAACATCGACGGCAAGGCCTTTGGCACCATGCTCCTGGGCCTGCCCCAAGACCCGGCGGAGGCGGCCAGGGCGCTGACCTACCTCAAGGGCCAGGCCAACGTGACGGTAGAGGAGGTGCGGGACTACCATGGATAAGTTCATCACCCAGTTCAAGGATATCTTCGCCAACCCCAAATATCTCCACGAGTTTTTGGGCGGCATCTGGGAGACCACCTACTCCACCGTGGTCGCCACCACCGTGGCCTTTCTGCTGGGGCTGATCTTGGCGGTGCTGCTGGTGGTGGGCGACAAGGACGGGGTGCGGCCTCTGCCCTCGCCGGTGATGCGCGTACTCAACGTGGTCATCAACATCCTCCGCTCGGTGCCCTTCCTCATTCTGATGCTCTTCGTCCTGCCTCTGAGCAAGCTCATCCTGGGCACCCGCATCGGCACCGTCGCCGCCATCCCGCCCCTCATCGTGGCCGCCGCGCCCTTCATCGCCCGGCTGGTGGAGACCTCCCTCCGGGAGACCGACCGGGGGGTCATCGAGGCGGCCCAGGCCATGGGCTGTTCCCCCTTCCAGATCGTGTGGAAGGTGATGCTCCCGGAGTGCCGCCCGGCGCTCATCTCCAGCTTCACCACCGCCTTCATCACCATCCTGGGCTACGGCGCTATGGCCGGCGCCATCGGCGGCGGCGGCCTGGGCAAGACGGCCATCAACTACGGCTACAACAAGTACAACATGGCCGTGATGCTGGTGGCCACCGTGCTCATCGTCATCCTGGTCCAGATCGCCCAGTCCATCGGCACCCACCTGGCCCAGCGCAGCGACAAGCGGCTGCGGTGACTTTCCGAATGCAAGGGGGCCACACCCCCTGGCAGATATAAACAAACTGTCCGACAAAAAAAGGAGTGTATGTACATGAAGAAGATCCTGTCCCTGCTGTTGGTGTCCATCACCATCCTGGCGCTGCTGGCCGCCTGCGGCGGTCAGAAAGCCCCCGCGGAGTCCGCCGCCGTCACCGACGCCGCCCCCGAGGGCGTCACTGTGCTGAAGGTGGGCGCCTCCCCCGCGCCCCACGCCGAGATCCTGGAGGTGGCCAAGGACATCCTGGCCCAGCAGGGGATCGACCTGGAGATCGTGGAGTTCACCGACTACATCCAGCCCAACGAGGCCCTGGAGGCCGGTGAGCTGGACGCCAACTACTTCCAGCACATCACCTACATGAACAACTTCAACGCCGCGAACGGCACCCATCTGGTGAGCGTGGCCAACATCCACTATGAGCCTCTGGGCATCTACGCCGGCAAGACCGCCTCTCTGGAGGAGCTGGCCGACGGCGCTGTCATCGGCATCCCCAACGACCCCACCAACGGCGGCCGCGCCCTGCTGCTCCTCCAGGGGCAGGGCCTCATCACCGTGGACGGGAACACCGGGCTGGAACCCACCACCCTGGACATCGTGGACAACCCCAAGAACCTGCAATTTGAGGAGCTGGACGCCGAGCAGCTGCCCCGCTCCCTGGACAGCCTGGACCTGGCTGTCATCAACGGCAACTACGCCATCCAGGCCGAGCTGCCCAACGCCCTGGCCCTGGAGTCCAACGACGGCGCTGCCGCCGAGGCCTACGCCAATGTGGTGGCCGTGAAGGAGGGCAACGAGAACAACGAGGCCGTTCAGGCCCTGGTGGCCGCCCTTCAGTCCGACGAGGTGTGGGACTTCATGGAGACCCACTACGCCGGTTCCGTGGTGCCCCTGCGCTGAGCAATTCCACCCAGAAAACAAGAAAGCGCCTCCCCGCCGGGTCAACGCCCGGTGGGGAGGCGCTCAGCTTGTCAAAAAAGCCTCGCAGAGTTTCGCGCCGCTAGGCGCGAAAGACTCATAGGAAATTTTTTCCGGCGGCGTGTACGTCGGAAAAAATACATCTCGGCCCGCAAACGTGCGAGCCGGCCGCCCTCGCGGCGGCCGGGGAGTGCGCTGCAGCGGGCCGTAAAAAATGTCAAAGAAGCGGCCCTGCCGCTTCTTTGACAGTCTCAGCGCCTCCCCGCCGGGTCAACGCCCGGTGGGGAGGCGCTTTTTCCCGCGCTAGGCGCCCAGTTCCCGCTCCAGGACCTCCACATTCTTTCCCAGCCGGGGGTCTTTCGGGGCAAGGGCCAGCGCCTGGCGGGCTTCCTCCAGCGCCTGGGCGACCCGGCCGGTGCGGTAATAGGCCATGACCCGCAGGTCGTGGGGCAGGCTGCCCCAGGCGTCCGCCTCGCAGATATAGCTCCGGGGGCGCTCCGAGATGTCCAGCGCCCAGGCGGTGAAGGTCAAAACGCCCTCCCAGTCCTCCTGGTCGTAGAGCATCCGGGCGAGATCCACCAGCGGCTCCCGCAGGTGGGGCGCCTGGGCGATGGCGGAGAGATACCAGACCCTGGCCCTGTCCGCCTCGCCCTTTTCCAAATAGGCCCGGGCGATATAGCGCATGGAGGCCGCCCGCTCGTCCGCCCAGCGGGCGGTGGGCATGGAGAGGTGCCGCTCCAGGGTGCGGATGCAGTCGTCCCAGCGGCCCCGGTAGAGGTACTCCCGGCCCAGGTAGTGGACGTTGCGGTCATCCTCCGGGTCCTCCTGCACCGACAGCTCCAACAGGGACAGGTACTGCCCCCGGGACTTGCCGTGGTCCGGGTGGTGGTCCAGCTGGACCCCCCGCGCCCAGACTTTCGGCCCCGGCTGCCCCTCCCCCACCCAGGTCAGTACCTCGTGAACCGGGTGGGTCCAGCGGTAGCCGTGGCGGCGGTGGATCTTCTCGATCCAGAAGACGCTCCCCTCCCGGCCGTCGGGGGTGAAGCTCCAGGTGTAGCGGTAGGCGGCCTGCCCCGCGCCGGGGACCCACGCCGCCTCCAGCGCCTTGCGCCAGCCGGGGTGGAAGATCTCGTCCAGGTCGGTGCACACGCAGATGTCCGCGTCCTCGTCCACCAGGTCCATGGCCCGGTTCCGGGCCACATCGAAGCGCCAGGGGGAGATGACCTCCACCTCCACCTTGGCGCCCAGCGCCCGCAGCGCCTCCGCCGTGCCGTCGGTGGAGCCGGTGTCCAGCACCACCACCGCGTCCGCCTCCGACATGGAGTCCATCCACCGCCGGGCGAAGGCCGCCTCGTTTTTGCAGATGGCGTAGACCACTACCTTCACAACGCTTCCCCCTTTCAAGCAGACCGGGGGCGGTGACCCGCCCCCGGCCGATCTGAACTCAGGTTTCCAGCAGACCCGCGGCCCGCAGGTTGGCGAGCAGCTGGTTGAACTGGGCCAGCAGGGTGTCCGCCGAGGCGTCCGCCACCGGCCCGGCGGCGGTGACCGTCCCGGCAGGGCCGGCAGGGCCAGTGGGGCCAGTGGGGCCAACAGCACCCGTCGCGCCCGTCGCGCCGGCAGGGCCGGCAGGGCCGGTCGGGCCAGTCGGGCCGACAGCGCCGGTCGCACCAGTCGCGCCCGTAGCACCGGCAGGGCCAGTCGGCCCGGTGGGGCCTTCAGCACCGGCGGCGCCAGTAGCGCCGACAGGGCCGGCAGGGCCGGTAGGCCCGGTGGGGCCTTCAGGGCCGACAGCGCCAACTGCGCCTGTCAGACCCGTAGGGCCAGTGGGGCCAGTGGGGCCAACAGCGCCGGTGGCACCCGTCGCGCCGGCAGGGCCGGTCGGGCCGACAGCACCGGCAGGGCCGGTCGGGCCGGTGGGGCCGACGGCGCCGGTGGCACCCGTCGCACCCGTAGCGCCAGCAGGGCCGGTCGGCCCGGTGGGGCCGACAGCACCGGTGGCACCCGTCGCGCCGGCAGGGCCGGTGGGGCCGACAGCACCGGTGGCACCCGTCGCACCCGTAGCACCAGCAGGGCCGGTCGGGCCGGTGGGGCCGACAGCACCCGTCGCACCCGTCGCGCCGGCAGGGCCGACAGGGCCGGTGGGGCCGACAGGGCCGGTGGGGCCGACAGCGCCGGTCGCACCAGTCGCACCGGCAGGGCCGGTGGGGCCGACAGCGCCCGTGGCGCCAGTAGCGCCGGTTGCGCCCGTGGCGCCGGCAGGGCCAGTGGGGCCGGTGGGGCCGATAGCGCCGGTGGCACCCGTCGCGCCGGCGGGGCCGGGGA
>CANRLZ010000039.1 GCA_947631595.1 uncultured Oscillospiraceae bacterium | reverse complement strand
CTTACGCCCCAAAGGCGTCCAGCCGGGTCTGGACGTTGCGCTCCAGGTTTCGGTAGAAGAACTGGTAGTCGTAGAGGTGGTACACGCCGGGCTGGAAGATGTCCAGCACGGGGGGATAGTCCTCCGGGGTAACGTCGGGGACCTTGAGAGCGCCACGGGGGAGGTCCAGATACGCCCCGGTGAGGCCGGGGACCTCCTGGCTGAACTGGCCGCTGTAATCGGGGAAGCACGCCCCCAGGTTCTGGTCTTTGCCGGCGGGAACGCCGTCGGTGCGCCAGTTCAGGGGGTTGATGGCCAGCGTCTCCACGCCGGAGGGGATGAGCAGGGAGGCGTTCACCTCGGGTGCCTCGCTGTTGAAGGAGACGATCACGCCGGTGTCCCGCTCCCCCTGGGCCATGTGCAGGTGGGGGAAGGCCGCCAGGTCCTCCGGGGTCACCCGCCAACCGATGGCGTAGCAGGCCACCAGCCGGTCCTGAAGCTCCGCCTGGTCAAAACGGTCCTCCATCAGCCGCAGGCACAGATCCGCCCCCTGGGAGAACCCGGCCAGGACGATGGGGCGGCCCTGGTTGAGGTGCTGAAGGTAGTAGTCAAAGGCGTCCGCCACGTCCCGGTAGGCCAGGGCCAGGTAGGGTTCCCGCTCCGCCTCCGCCGCCATGGCGTACACCGCCAGCCCCGCCTGCCGGTAGTAGGGGGCGAAGAAGCGGCAGTCGTCGTCGTAGATGCCCTTCTCCATGTTGGTGGCGCCCAGGAAGTCGGACATCGCCTCCCGGTCGGTGAGGGGCATATTGTATGCCCCCGCCTGGCCGCCGTACACCGTGGGGCAGACGAAGAACACGTCCGCCGTCTTGTCCGCAGACTCCGTCTCCTGATAGGCCCAGTTGGCCGCCAGGGCGTAGTCCACGCCGCCGTCCCCGGCCCAGGGGCGGGCCGCCGCCAGGGTGAAGGCCAGGGCCAGTAGGGCCAGCAGGCCCACATCTCGGATCCGTCGCATCGTTATCGCCTCCTGTCAGTCCAGTTCCATACGGGGGTAGAGGGGCGGCTCCTCCGGGCCAAGCTCCGCCGCTAGGCCCGCCTGGGCCAGCTCCGATAGAAAGGCGCGAACCAGGCCGTCCCCGGCGAAGTTCTGGAGGAAGGTGAAGCAGAACAGGCCGTTCACCGCGTTGAGTTCCACCAGCGCCCCGGAGGCGGCGGGATCCACGTAGGTGTAGAGCGCCCGGACGTAGGGTTCCAGCGCCCCCAGTTTGGTCTTGCCCACGTAACTGATGGTCATGTTCAGCAAATTGGGGTACCGGGACGCCGCCTGCTGGAAGGCCGCGCGGATGGCCCGGTAGTCCCCCAGGGCCAGCACCTGGGCCTCCTGCGCCAGCCGCTTCTGGACGGCGCTGAGGATGACCTCCCGGTCGGACTGGAGGGCCAGCATGGACCGGGTCATGGCGCAGAGCTTGGCCGGGTCCAGCCCCCGCTCCGCCTCGGTGAACTGGAGGATGACGTTGCCCAGGACGTTGCTGTGGGCGGCGGGCACGCCCAGGGCCTCGTGGTAGCGCTTCATCAGCACGAAGCGCGCCGGGGCGTCCATCCGGTCGCACAGGCGGTAGATCGTCCGGGCCAGCAGGGCGGCGGTCATGGTGGCGGGGGTGCCCTGCCTCGCCCGGCAGTAGGCCATAAAGGCGTCCTCCCCCAGGGTCATGCGATAGGAGGTCTGGCGGCTGGGGTCCATGGACACAAAGCGGCTCAGGTCCAGAGCGGGGGAGGGGACGCCGCCCCCGCCCGCCCCGCCGGAGGGCGCGGCCGCCGGGGCGGGGGGGTTAAGGTATGGGTCGATCCGCTCCTCGTCGGTCACGGGATTCTCCAGGGTGAGGATGTCCTGGCCGGGGAGGGGTTGGCCGTACTTCTCGGTGATGTAGTAGTAGAGTACCGTCTTGGCAAACTCCACCATGGCCGCGCCGGTGATGAGGGCGTGGACAAAGTCAAAGAAGACCTGCTCCCCCTCATAGGCCACGGCTACGGTGTGGAAGTCCGCCTCCGGGGTCAGCAGGGTCACCCCCCGGGTCCCCTGGACTACCGGCACCGGCCTCGGGTTGGGGACGACGGTGTGGAGGGGGTCTCCCTCCTCCCGCACCAGGCGGACGGAGAGGTAGTCGTAGCGCTCCATGGCGGTATCTACCCCCTTGCGGAGGGCGCGGGGGTCCACCGCCTCGCTCAGGGTGAAGGCCAGGCGGCAGGTGTTGTGGCTGTTGGGGGTGGAGCGGTAGAGGCTGGAGATGCCGGAGGGGTGGTTTTTCACAGGTGGTTCCTCCATTTCCCGCCCCGGCGGTCACGTGGCCGGGGCGCGGGTGGGGTGGTTCAGCGGGAGACGGGCAGGTCCTGCCTGGCCCACCGCCGCCGGGCCGACAGGCAGAACACCACGGCGCAGACCAGGACGAAGACAAGGCCCGCGGGGTAGGAGACGGTCAGGGGGAGGCGAAATCCCTCGTCCGCCATGAGGATATAGGTGCAGGACACGCCGGACATAAAGGCGGCGGGGAGGGCGCAGAGCAGGGCGTGCCAGTGCTTGCGCCCGTGGCGGACCAGGTACATGGCCGCGGCCCAGAGGGTGATCATCGCCAGGGTCTGGTTGCTCCAGGAGAAGTAGCGCCACACCACGTCAAAGTCCAGCTGGGTCAACAGGGCGCTGGCCCCCAGCAGGGGAAGGGTGACGGCCAGGCGCTTGGGGAGGGAGGACTGGTCGATGTGGAACCAGTCGGCGATGGTGAGGCGGGCGCTCCGCAGGGCGGTGTCCCCGGTGGAGATGGGGCAGGCCACCACGCCCACCACCGCCAGCGCGCCGCCCACCAGGCCCAGCACGGAGATGGAGATGTCATAGACCACGCCGGACTGGCCCAGGCTGCTCATGGCCTCCTGAAGCCCGCCGGTGGTCTGGTAAAAGGCCACGCCGGCGGCGGCCCACACAAGGGCGATGACGCTCTCGGAGATCATGGCGCCGTAGAAGACCCTGCGGCCGTCCCGCTCGGTACGCATACAGCGGGCCATCATGGGGGACTGGGTGCCGTGGAACCCGGAGACCGCGCCGCAGGCCACGGTGACGAACATGAAGGGCCACACCGGGGTGCCCTTGGGGTGCAGGTCGGCCAGGGTGGTCAGCTCGGGCAGGTGGTAGCCCTTCACCGCCAGACCGCCGATGATGCCCACCGCCATGATCACCAGCACCGCCCCGAAGACGGGGTAGAGCTTGCCGATGAGCTTGTCGATGGGCAGCAGGGTAGCAAGCAGGTAGTAGCACAGGATCACCACCGTCCAGAAGGTGGCGTTCATCCACCCCGGCGTCAGCCGGGCCAGCAGGACGGCGGGGCTGGTGGTGAACACCGCCCCCACCAGCACCAGCAAAACCACGGAGAAGACCCGCATCACCTGCTTGGCCGCCGGGCCAAGGTAGGTGCCCACGATCTCGGACAGGGACGCCCCGTCCATCCGCAGGGAGATCATGCCGCTCATGTAGTCGTGGACGGCGCCGCCCAGGATGGAGCCGAAGACGATCCAGAGAAAGACCACCGGCCCGAAGATAGCCCCGGCCAAAGCCCCGAAGATGGGGCCGGTCCCGGCGATGTTCAGAAGCTGGATGAGGAAGACCCGCCAGGTCTTCATGGGGACGAAGTCCACCCCGTCGGGGTGGGTGTTGGCGGGGGTGGGCCGGTCGTCCGGGCCGAACACCCCCTCGATGAATTTGCCATACAGCGCGTATCCCACCAGCAGGACCGCGATGGCGCAGAAAAAGGTTATCATACTACGCTGCCTCCTTTTCGCCGCCGCGCGCGGGGTGTGTCGCGGCGAATACGATTATCTATTATAGCATTATAGCACGACAGAGCCGATTTGCAAGAGGACGGCGGCGAGGGGGACGAGGCGGGCGGGAGGTTGGGGGAAAGGCCGGTTTTCCGGGGATTTTCCCCGCAAAAAGGCCGTGCTGGGGCCCTTTTCGCCGTCCGGGGCGGGCCGGGAGACGGGGGGCGGGGTTTCCTAAACGTCAAGTTTCTTACCTAAAAATCATTTGTTCCTCCACAGAGGCTGTGGTACAATGTCCATAATGGACTGTTATGACCATGTCGCTCCCCCGGCTCGCCGGGATGGAGCGGCCCGCGAGATCTTAAGGAGGAAAGACCATGAGACGACACAGACTTTTGACCCTGGCTCTGGTCCTGGGGCTGCTGCTGCCCCAGAGCGCCTGGGCGGCGGAGGCGGGGGAGAGCGCCGGCTGGACGGCGCGGCAGGCGATCCCCTTTCAGTACGACCAGGCCGGTAATTTTGTAGACGGGCTGGCCCCGGTGATAGCGGAGGGCAAGTGCGGCTTTGTGGACAAGACCGGCCAGGTAGTGGTCCCGCTCCAGTACGACGACCTGACCTATTTTTCCGACGGTCTGGCCGTGGCGGTGCTGGACGGGAAGTACGGCTACCTGGACAAGACCGGCGGGGCGGCCATCCCCTTCCAGTATGACGACGCGCGGATGTTCATGAACGGCGTGGCCTCGGCGCAGAAGGACGGCAAGTGGGGCTACATCGACCCCTCCGGCGACACCGTCGTCCCCTTCCTCTATGACCAGGTGTCCATCTTCTCCGGCGGTCTGGCCGCCGTGGAGCGGGACGGCCAGTGGGGCTATGTGGACGCCGCGGGCCGGGAGGCGATCGCCCCCGCCTACCAGGCGGCCATGGCCTTCTCCGACGGCCTGGCGGCGGTGGAGCTGAACGACAAGTGGGGCTACATCGACGCCACCGGCGCGGTGGTCATCCCCTTCCAGTATGACGACGTGATGCGCTTCCAGGCCGGCGTGGCCGACGTGGATCAGGGCGGCAAGGAGGGGATGATCGACACGGCGGGGGAGACGGTGATCCCTCCCCAGTATGACGACCTGGGCTATCTGATAGACGGCCTTACCCCCGCCCACCTGGGGGACAAGTGGGGTTTTGTGAACCGGGCGGGGGAGACGGTGATCCCCCTGGAGTACGACACGGTCTACAATCTCGTGGACGGTATGAGTCCCGTGGAGCGGGACGGGAAGTGGGGGATCCTGGACTTCACCGGCCAGATGGTCATTCCCCTCCAGTATGACGGCATCTACGCCTTTTCCAACGGCCTGGCCCCGGCGGAAAAGGACGGCAAGTGGGGCTATGTGGACTTCTCCGGGGCCACGGCGGTCCCCTTCCAATATGAGGACGCCGGGGCGTTCCGCGACGGGATGGCGCCCGTCTGCCAGGACGGCAAGTGGGGCTATCTCTCGGTGGTCAAGGACCCCCTGGCCTCCGGCTGGACGCTGACCCAGCTCACCTCCTTCCGCTACGACGGTGTCTCCGCCAACGGCTTTTCCGAGGGGACGGCGCTGGTGCAGGCGGGGGAGCTGTACGGCTATCTGGACAGCACCGGCAGCGAGGTGCTCCCCCTGCTCTACGACGACGCGGCGGACCTCAGCGAGGGCCTGGGCCTGGTGTCCCTGGACGGGAAATGGGGCTACGCGGACCCGGGCCGGGGGCAGGTAGCCCCCTTCTCCTTTGGGGACATGCTTCTGCCCCAGGACCTCCTGGCCATCCCCGCGACGTACCAGGACGCGGGCCACTTCTCCCACGGTCTGGCCGCCGTGGAGCGGGACGGCAAGTGGGGCTTTATCGACCAGACCGGAACAGAGGTCATTCCCTGCCGGTATGACGGCGCGGGGGACTTCACCGACGACGGCCTGGCCTTGGCGGCGCGGGGCGACAAGTGGGGCTTCATCGACCGCTCCGGCAACGAGGTGATCCCCCTCCGGTATGACGACGCCTACGACTTCTCCCAGGGTCTTGCCATGGTGGAGGTGGACGGCAAGTGGGGCTATGTGGACAAGAGCGGCGCCCAGGTCATTCAGCCCCAGTATGACGACGCAGACGGCTTTGCCAACGGCCTTGCCATCGTGAAGGTGGACGGCAAGTGGGGCTACGTGGACAAGAGCGGCAACGAGGCCATCCCCTTTGTGTATGAGGAGGTCTACGACTTCACGGAAAACGGCCTGGCCGTGGTGAAGCGGGAGGGCAAGTACGGCTATGTGGACAAGACCGGCACGGAGGTCGTCCCCTGCCGGTACGACGACGTTTTTGACTTCACCGAGAGCGGCCTGGCCGGGGTGGTGCTGGACGGCAAGTGGGGCTACGTGGACCAGACCGGCGCGGTGGCCATCCCCATTCAGTACGATGACGCCCACGACTTCACCGGCGACGGCCTGGCCAAGGTGGTGCTGGACGGCAAGTGGTCGCTTATCGACCAGGCCGGCCGGACGGTTTTGCCCGGCCGGTACGAGGACGCTATGCTCCTGGGCGAGGGGACGGTGGCGATGCTGAAGGACGGCAAGGTGGCGCTCTTCTCCCTCACCCAGGCCGAGGCCCAGCCCCAGACCTTCGCCGACGTGGCGGCGGGCAGCTGGTACGAGGCGGGGGTGAACTACGTGGTGGGCAAGGGCCTGTTCAACGGCGTGGGCGCGAACACCTTCGCCCCCAACGACAACATGACCCGTGCCATGCTCATGACCGTCCTGGCCCGGCTGAACGGACAGGACACCGCCGGGGGCGCGACCTGGTTTGAGAAGGGGATGGCCTGGGCCACGGCCCAGGGCGTCTCCGACGGCACGAATCCGGAGGCCAACATCACTCGGGAACAGTTGGCGGTGATGCTCTACCGCTACGCGGGCAGCCCGGCGGTGGACGCTGCCATGGGGATGGCGGGGTTTGTGGACGTGGAGAACATCTCCGACTGGGCGCAGACCGCCATGCGGTGGGCCGTCCAAAGCGGCATCCTCACCGGCAAGGACGGGGCGCGGCTGGATCCCCAGGGCAGCGCCACCCGCGCCGAGGTGGCGGTCATCCTCCAGCGGTTCGCCCAGGCGGGCTGAGTCCGTCTCTTTGGGATGGCTTTCATCCCGGATAAACACCTGAAAAAGGAAGGGACACGATTATGAAAAAGACAAAGGTCCTGGCCCTGTTCGTGGCGCTGTGCCTGGCGCTCTCCCTCGTCCCCACCGCCGCCTTGGCGGCGTCGGAGCCAAAGGCCGCCCCCGGCTGGATGCTGGAGCGGCTCACCTCCTACCGCTACGACAATGTTTACAGCATCTGCAACGACGTGATGGTGGTGGAGCGGGACGGCCAGTGGGGCTACCTGGACGAGACCGGCGCGGAGGTCATCCCCTGCCAGTATGAAGACGCCTGGGACTTCAACGACGACGGCCTTGCCCTGGTAAAGAAGGACGGCAAGTTCGGCTACATCGACAAGACCGGCGAGCAGGTCATCCCCTGCCAATACGACGCCGCCTACGCCTTCTCCGAGGGTCTGGCCGTGGTGGAGCTGGACGGCAAGTTCGGCTACATCGACCCCAGCGGCACGGAGGTCATCCCCTGCCGGTATGAAGACGCCTCCCTCTTCTCCGAGGGCCTGGCCGCGGTGGCATTGGACGGCCGGTACGGCTACATCGACAAGACCGGCAAAGAGGCGATCCCGTTCCAGTACTACGTCGCCTACGGCTTCTCCGAGGGTATGGCCCTGGTGTACGAGGGCGGCAAGTACGGCTACATCGACCCCAGCGGCGCCCAGGTCATCCCCTACCAGTATGACGAAGCCTATCCCTTTGTCCAGGGGTTGGCCCTGGTGGAGATGGACGGCAAGTACGGCTATATCGACAAGACCGGCGCGGAGGTAGTCCCCTGCCAGTATGACGACGCTTTTTCCTTCGTCGAGGGCCTGGCCGAAGTGGTGCGGGACGGCAAGTGGGGCTACATCGACCAGACGGGGGCGGAGGTCGTCCCCTGCCGGTATGCCTACGCCTACGACTTCACTGAGGACGGCCTTGGCCTGGTGAAGAACGAGGACGGCAAGTGGGGCTATATCGACAAGACCGGCGCGGAGGTCATCCCCTGCCGGTATGACGACGCCTACGCCTTTGACGCGGGCGGCCTGGCCCAGGTGGAGCTGGACGGGAAGTGGGGCCTCATCGACCGGACCGGCGAGGAGCGCATCCCCATCCAGTACCCAGGGGCGACGCCGATGGCCGACGGTCTGGTGGCGATCCAGGCGGAGGGCCAGTTGGAGCCGAAGTACGCCGTCTTCTCCCTGTTCCCCGAGCCGGTGCCGGAGGCCGCCCAGGGCTGGGTCCTCACCCAGCTCACCGACTACGTCTACGACGGCGGGTTGGAATTTTCCGAGGGTCTGATGATGGTGACGCGGGACCGCCAGCGGGGCTTTATCGACGCCACCGGGGCGGAGGTGATCGAGGCCCAGTTTGACGACGCGGGGGCCTTTGTGAACGGCCTTGCCCTGGTGGAGCAGGAGGGCCGGTTCGGCTACATCGACCAGACCGGGGCGGAGGTCGTCCCCTGCCAGTATATCTTTGCCCACGACTTCACCGAGGACGGCCTGGCGATGGTGGTGAACGAGGACGGCCTGTGGGGCTATGTGGACACCACCGGGGCGGAGGCCATCCCCTGCCGGTACGACTACGCCAACGACTTCTCCGAAGGTCTGGCCGTGGTGCGGCGGGAGGGCAAGTACGGCTGCGTGGACACCGCCGGGGCGGAGGTCATCCCCTGCCAGTACGACTACGCAAGCGACTTCTCCCAGGGCCTGGCCGTGGTGCGGCAGGACGGCAAGTACGGCTGCATCGACCACAGCGGCGAACTGGTGATCCCCTGCCAGTATGACTACGCCAACGTCGGCTTCTCCGAGGGGCTGCTGGTGGTGCGGCAGGGCAGCCAGTCGGGCTACATCGACAAGACCGGCGCGGTGGTCATCCCCTGCCAGTATGACGCCGCCTACGACTTCTCCGACGGCTTTGGCCTGGTGGAGCGGGACGGCAAGTGGGGCTACGTGGACGCCGCCGGGGACGAGGTGATCCCGCCCCAGTATGACGCGGCCTCCTCCTTCTCCGAAGACGGCCTGGCCCCGGTGCAGGCGGGCGGCAAGTGGGGCTATGTGGACGAGCTGGGGATCGAGGAGATCCCGCTCCAGTACGACTACGCCTTCCCCTTCGCCGACGGCCTTGGCCCGGTGCGGCTGGACGGCAAGTGCGGCCTGGTGGACGTCAACGGCGAGGAGGTCCTGCCCCCCATCTGCAAGCACATCAACCCCGCGGGGGAGGGCTATGTGATGCTGCGGGTGAACGAGAAGTACGCCGTCTTCTCCCTCGCACGGGAGCCGATAGTGCCGCCGGAGGCGGCCCAGGGGTGGACGCTCACCCAGCTCACCGACTATGTCTATGAGGGCGGAAACGACTTCCGGGAGGGCCTGGCCGTGGTGCGGCGGGGCGGCAAGTGCGGCTACCTCGACGAGACCGGCGCGGAGGTCATCCCCTGCCGGTACGACTTCGCCTGGAACTTCAACGAGGGTCTGGCCCCGGTGGAGCTGTACGGGACGTACAGCTACCTCGACCAGACCGGCGCGGTGGCGATCCAGACCCAGTACGTCAACGCCGATTGCTTCTACGAGGGTCTGGCACGGGTGCAGGTGGGCGACAAGACCGGCTACATCGACCAGACCGGCCAGCTGGTGATCCCCGCCCGGTATGAGGCCGCCTGGGCCTTTGTGGACGGCCTGGCGGGCGTGCAGGTGGACGGCAAGTACGGCTACATCGACAAGACCGGCGCGGAGGTCATCCCCTGCCAGTATGAAGACGCCTACGACTTCTCCCAGGGCCTGGCCAACGTGTGCCTGGACGGCAAGTGGGGCTTCATCGACCAGACCGGCGCGGTGGTGGCCCAGCCCCAGTACGACGCGGTGCGTCCCTTCTCCGGCGGCCGGGCGGCGGTGGAACTGGACGGCAAGTGGGGCTTCATCGACGACACCGGCGCGGTGGTGATCCCGCTCCAGTATGACGACGCCGCGGACTTCTGCGAAGGTCTGGCCGCGGTGGAGCTGGACGGCAAGTACGGCTACATCGCCCCCGACGGCAGGACGGCCATCCCCTTCCAGTATGACGCCGTCGACAGCTTCTCCGGCGGCCTGGCCCCGGTTTGGGTGGGGGAGAAGGTCGGCTGTATCGACGACACGGGCCGTGAGGTGGTCGCCCCCGCCTATGACGACGTGGGGGACTGCCGGGACGGCATGATCGTGCTGACCCAGGGGGAGCGCAGCGGCCTGTTTGACCGGGACGGCACCCAGATCCTCCCGGCGGTCTGCCAGAATATCGCCCTCCTGGGGGAGAGCCGCGTGGGCCTGAAGGAGAACGGCAGATGGGCCATCTTCTCCCTCACCCAGGACGTCCCCGAGCCGACGTGGACGCCGGAGGCGGCCACCGGCTGGACGGTGAAACAGCTCACCGACTACCGCTACGACGACGTGTACGACGTCACCGACGACGTTCTGGCGGTGAAACGGGACGGGAAGAGCGGCTATCTGGACACCGCCGGCCGGGAGGTGGTCCCGCCCAAGTACGACGATGCCTGGAGCAGTGCCGACGGCATGGCCCCGGTGGTGCTGGACGGCAAGTGGGGCTACGTGGACGCCGCCGGCCGGGAGGTCATCCCCCCGCGGTATGACGACGCCTATGACTTTGTGGCGCCCGACCATCTGGCCCTGGTGGCGCTGGACGGAAAGTGGGGCTATGTGGACAAGACCGGCGCGGAGGTGATCCCGCCCCAGTATGACAGCGCCGGCGCCTTCTCCGAGGGCTTGGCCCTGGTGGAGCTGGACGGCAAGTGGGGCTATGTGGACAAGACCGGCGCTGTGGTGATCCCGCCCCAGTATGAGGCCGCCGGCGACTTCAGCGAAGGGCTGGCCCCTGTGGTGCTGGACGGCAAGCGGGGGTACATCGACAAGACCGGCGCGGTGGCCATCCCCTGCCAGTTTGACGCCGCCGGGTACTTCCACCAGGGCCTGGCCGCGGTGGAGCTGGACGGCAAGCAGGGCTTTATCGACAAGACCGGCGCCACCGTTATCCCCTTCCAGTATGAGATGGTGGGGGATATGCGGGAAAACGGCCTGGCGATCATCCAGCGGGATGGCAAGTGGGGCTTTGTGGACAAGACCGGCGCGGAGGTGGTCCCGCCCCGGTATGACAACGTCTGGGACTTCTGCGACGGCCTGGCGGAGGTGGAACTGGACGGGAAGTACGGCTTTGTGGACCAGACCGGTCGGGAGGTCATCCCCTGCCGGTATGACAACGCCTATGACTTCGCGGACTCTGACCACCTGGCTCCGGTGCAGCTGGACGGGAAGTGGGGCTACATCGACAAGACCGGGGTGGAGGTCATCCCCTGCCGGTATGACATCGCCACCCTCTTCCGCGACGGTCTGGCCGGGGTGATGCTGGACGGCAAGTGCGGGATCATCGACAAGACCGGCGGGACGGTGCTGCCCATCCAGTACGAGGACGTCTCGCTCCTGGGCCAGGGTCTGGTGGCGGTGAAGGAGGGCGGTAAAAACGCCGTCTACTCCCTCACCAAGGACACGCCCAGTTACAGCTCCGGCGGCGGCAGCGGCTCCCGCCGGGAGGAGAATCGGGACACGGAGACCACGAAGCCCGACGACGGCCAGACCGGCGCCACCACCTACACCGACGTGGTCAAGGGCAGCTGGTACGAGGCCGGGGTGAATTACGTCACCGAAAAAGGTCTGTTCAACGGCGTGGGCGAAGGGCGCTTCGCCCCCGACGACAACATGACCCGTGCCATGCTCATGACCGTCCTGGCCCGGCTGGCCGGGCAGGACACCACCGGCGGCGAGACCTGGTACGCCAAGGGGATGGCCTGGGC
>CANRLZ010000038.1 GCA_947631595.1 uncultured Oscillospiraceae bacterium | reverse complement strand
GAAAACCGGCCACAGCTCATAACCCGGAGGTCGTAGGTTCAAGTCCTACCCCCGCAACCAGAAAAGCACCGTCTTTCGCAAGAAAGACGGTGCTTTTATAACCTTTTCGCCTCAATTTTAGCAAGTCAAAAAGGTCGCCCCATTTTCTGAGTCTTAGTGGAAAATCTGTCTTTTTCAAACAGGAACAAAAAGCGTAAATTGGGGAAAAATAAATTTTCGCAAAACCAGCACATAATCCACACCACAATGTATAGTATATACAGAGAGTAATAAGTGGGTCGGAACGCTGAATATAGCGGCTGTGTGGAGTTGCGCATGGCGCGAGCATCCTCACAAGACCGTTGACAGCATGCGATTTTCCTGCTATATTACTCTTAGTGATTGTGTTGCAGAAACCTGTGAGGCCTGCGACCGGGGGGGTTCCTGCGGGAACCCCCTTTCACTTAATATTACAGCGTGTATCGGAGTTGACTTACGAATGCCGAAGCCTTTTTTGACTTATAGACAGCAGATAGACAAGCTAAAAGGTGAAAAAGGTCTGCAGATCTCAGATGAACAATATGCAGAGGATATGTTGCGCAGAAACAGCTATTTTGCGCTTATAACTGGATATAAACATCTTTTTAAGAACAAAACTACCGATAAATACAAGGATGGAACACGCTTCGAGGATATTGTGGCCCTGTACGACTTTGACAAGGGACTACGAGAGCTTTTTCTTCGGTATCTATGCCAGGTGGAGCGGCACATTCGTTCCTTGCTGTCCTATTATTTTTCAGAAAAGTTTGGCGAGGCCCAGAACGAGTACTTAGACGTAAACCATTATCGTTACGCAGGAAGCAACGTGCCCCGGGTCAATAAGTTGGTTGGTAAACTTGGCGAGACGGCCAACGATCGTGACAGCCAGTATGAATATATTAGGCATTACGTGACAAAGAACCATAATGTGCCCCTATGGGTGCTGCTTAATACGGTAACATTTGGTACGTTGTCGAAGATGTATATGTTGTTACAACAGGATCTACAGCAGAAAATCAGCCGAAATTTTGCGGGTGTGAATGAAAGTCAACTGGAGAATTTCCTGGGCATCCTTTCGCGATTCAGGAATGTCTGCGCGCATAATGAAAGGTTGTTTTCTCACCGGGTAAACGAGAGTATCCCGGATATGCTGCTACATGAGAAACTGGAGATTCCAAGGGAAAGAAGGGGCGTGCAGTATGCCTGCGGGAAGTCCGATCTGTTTGCCGTCGTAATTTCCCTGAGATACCTGCTCCCGCGAAAAGATTTCTTGAATCTGAAACAGGAGCTGGTTTCGTTGATTGAGCGATTCAAAAATAGTACAAGTGCGCTGTCTGAGAATGAACTGCTTGAAGCGATGGGATTTCCGCCGAACTGGAAGCGAATCACGGTATTTAGAAAAATTTGAGTGTGCGTAGCGGGCACATATAAACTGGCGCGGTCCTTTGGGTGTCAATTTCATAGAGGAGTGCCCATATAGCTTAGAGCGCGTGAGAGGGCGATTGGATCTTCTTACCAGCACGTCGGCGATGGTATTCGCCGCCTGGCGTTGGGCCTGGGTGGTGACGTGGGCATAGGTGTCCAGGGTGAAGCCTGCTGAGTAGTGGCCCAGCATCCCGGAGACAGTTTTGATGTCCACGCCGTTTTGCAGGGCCGGTGTGGCGGAGGTCGTGAAAGCGGAGGTGGGGCAGGCCTGGCCCGATTCAGTACCCGGTGGAGCATACGCAGAACGCTGTCCGGGGATATGGGTTTGCCGGTGGGGGACGGAAAGACCCAGGTTTACTCCCCGCTTTCTTCTTTTGTCCCTTTAGAACAGCTACCGTACCATCTGCCAGCGGCAGGGTGCGGTAGCTGTTTTTCGTTTTCAGCGGCGCCTCGATGACCGCCCCGGTGACCGGGCGCGCGTGCACGCCCAACGGCGGGGTGGGGACGAGTTCCACAGGCGTAGAACTTCCAAAAAAGCGGTTGCGCTTGGGGAGAATGTAGGGTATTCTTTTTCTATATCCGCCGGGCCGGACAGACGGCGGGAAGGGAAACCGTTTGGATGAAAGGAGTTTTTACCATGAAGAAACGCTTGATGGCCCTGGCCCTCTGCGCGGCGCTGGGGCTGTCCCTGCTGCCCGTGACGGTCCTGGCGGCGGAGGGGGACGACGTGGTCCGGCAGGCGGCGGAGCTGGTCCGGGACAACATCTCCCAGCCGGACAGCGCCGTGGCCGCCCCCGCCTCCGGGAAGACCTACCCGGCGGCCTTTGACCTGCGGGCCGCGGACCTGAACGGCGACGGCGAGCCGGAGAACTACGTCACCCCGGTGAAGTTCCAGAACCCCTTTGGCACCTGCTGGGGCTTCGCCGCCATCGCCGCGGCGGAGACCAGCATCCTCTCGGAGATGGGGACCCCCTATGATGACCAGGCGCCCCTGGATCTCTCGGAGCGGCACCTGGCCTGGTTTGCCGGCACCCCCCTGCCCGAGAGCCACTCCACCCAGGGCGGGGAGGGGATCTACCAGCCCGGCGCGGAGGAGAGTTCCGCCGCCCACTTTGCCGGCGGGAACGCCCTCACCGCCACGTCCATCTTCTCCTCCACCGTGGGTCCGGTGCCCGAGGCCCTGGCCCCCTACCGGGGCAAGGAGGGGAAGATCGACTACTACCAGACCGGCGAGCCGGCCCAGTACAGCGCCGATGACGACTGATCCCTGGACGAGGACCTCCGCCACTTGACCTCCGCCCCCCTGGAGGAGAGCTATCTGCTCCCCAGCCCCGCCACCTTTGTGAAGGACGAGACGGGGAACACCTATCACTACGTCTACAACCCCGCTGGGACCGAGGCCATCAAGAGCGAGCTGATGGCGGGCCGGGCGGTGTCCATCTGCTTCCACGCCGACCAATCCCAGCCCGGATATTTGAGCGAGGATGTGTACATCAACCCGGAGACCTGGGCCCAGTACACCTACACAAGCGATCTGGAGGGCGAAAAGAGCGCGGTCGCCAACCATGCGGTGACCATCGTGGGGTGGGACGACAACTACGCCGTCTCCAACTTCACCGCCGACAACCCCCTGCCTCCCGGCCCCGGGGCCTGGATCGTGAAGAACAGTTGGGGCGCCGCCGACCAGGAATTCCCCAACCACGGGGAGTGGGGGGTGAACGGCTACTTCTACCTGTCCTACTATGACCACACCATCCTCTCGCCGGAGAGCCTGAACTTCTACACCGATCTCATGCGCAACGCCCAGGCGGGGATGAAGCAGGAGCTGGGGGTGGCCAAGTACGACTACCTGCCCACCTTTGGCGATTTGGTGCGCTATGTCCATCTGGACAAGCCCGCCTCCATGGCCAATGTGTTCCACATAGAGGAGTCCGACGGGCCGGTGTCCCTGCGCACCCTGTCCTTCCAGACGGAGACCCCCAACACCACCGTCACCTTTGAGGTGTACCTCCTGCGGGATGGGTACACCACCCCCCTCGACGGAGAGCTGGTCTGCACCCAGACCAAGAGCTACCCCTACGGCGGCTACCACCAGATCGAGCTGGTGGACCGGCCCATCTTCCCCGTGGGCGCGTCCTTCTCCATCGTGGTCACCTGCCAGGGGGCCGGGGGACAGTATGAGCTGGCAAACGAGCGATACCTCTCCAAGCTTATGGCGGACATCGCCGGGGAACAGGGCGCGTCCATTTCCTACGGCGTGGGGGTCATCAACCCCGGAGAGAGCTTTATGAGCTTTACCGGCGCCGACGGGACGGCCCGCTGGGCGGACTGGTCCGCGGTGGTGGACCAGGCCACGGAGAACAGCCTGGCCGCCCTGGATCAGGCCGGTCTGAGCGAGGCCCGGCGCCAGGCGGCGGAGGCCAACCAGGCCCTGGAGACGGCCTACGCCGCCTATCTGGAGGCCCACCCGGAGGCGGCGGACAGCCAGGAGCTGCCGGAGGAACTGCTCCCGTACCTGGCGGCCTACCAGCAGACGGGCCAGGCGGTGAACGACATCCTTGACGCCGTCACCAGCGGGGCACTGGACGGCTTTGCCCTGTACGCCAGCGACAACTTCCCCGTGGCCGCCACCCTGGAGCGGGTGACCTTTACCGACCTGGGCCTGGAACAGGGCGGCACCCCCCACTGGGCGGTTCGGGCCGTGGACATGGCCAAGCGGCTGGGCCTGATGGCGGGGGAGAGCGACACCCTCTTTGTCCCCGACGCCCCGGTGACCCGGGCCATGGCCGCCCAGGTACTCTACAACCTGGCCGGTCAGCCGGAGGGGGAGGGGGCTTCCTTCCCCGACGTGGCCGCCGACGCGTGGTACGCCCCGGCGGTGGCCTGGGGCGCGCGGACGGGCGTGATCCAGGGCTACGACAACGGCGACTTCGGCCCGGAGGACCCGGTGACTCGGGAACAGCTTGCCAGCCTGATCTACCGCTATGAGCAGTCCCAGGGCGGCGGCTTCTCCGGGGAGTGGGCCTACCGCCTGCCCTTTAGCGACCTGGAGGCCCTGTCCGACTGGGCCATGGAGGCGGCGTCCTGGTGCAATATGCGGGGCGTGATGACCGGCAAGACCGGCGGGCGCTTCGACCCCGCCGGGACCGCCACACGGGGCGAACTGGCCACCATCCTCACCCGCTACCACCAGAGCATGGCGGAGGGGGAGGCTAAGTAAGCGCCCCCGCCCACCCCAGCACAAAACAGGACGCCCCGTTCACCGGGGTGCATCTGGTAAGATAAAAGTAGACACTCACAAAAGTGGGTGTCTACTTTTTGTGGTAAAATGAGGAAGAAAGAAAGGAAGGGGGAAACAAGATGGGCGGGAAAGGGACGCCGCACCGGCCCGCGAAGCCCCTCCTCCTCTTGTAGTACCCGGCGTAGATCCGCCTCTCCGCCATCTCCTCACCCCCCGACTGTACCCCTAGTATACAGACAGGGCGCGAAACTGTAAAGCGGACGGAGCGGGGGAACAGAAAATCGTTACGGCAGAGCGGTCAGCACAGAAATTGAACCGGGCATAAAGCAAGGCCGCCGGCGGTTCAGCCAACTCGTCCGCGGCCTTGTTCTTTGTTATGGCGTAGCAATTTTGGCGGGCTGAAAGGGCAGAAGGCGGCATAGCGTGATATGCCGCCCGCCTTGTCACGAGTCCCGGACAGGAGGGTGCGATTGCTTTCAAGAGGCCCTAATTGTAGAGAAGAACGACAGAGCGGAAAAAATGAGGTTGCAGTTTCCCAGTTTTATACTTGAAATGTGGATGATTACTCTGATGAGGCTATTCTAAAACAATATGAAGATCAAATTCAAGAGGATAACGACCAAAACGGCCCTTTTTTCGCTTTTTGGTCAAAAAATTTTAAGGATGGGCGAAATGAGGGTGGCGCGGGCGGCGGCGGCTATGCTATAATGCAGATACCACAGGCGCGCCGCCGGGGGAAACGGGGCGGCGGCGCATTCAAAAAAGACAGAAAAGGATACGGGATGGGATGAAAAAACGAATTTTTGTACTTGCCCTGGGGTGCGCGGCGGCGCTGCTGCTCAGCGCCTGCGGCTCGGCGCTCAGCGGCACCCTGCGGGTGGGGGTGAAGACCGACGTGGCCAACTTCGGCCTGCTGGACGAGGAGTCCGGCCAGTTTTCCGGCATGGAGATCGACCTGGCGGAGCTGCTGCGCCGGGAGCTGGGCTACCGCAACCTGGAGCTGGTGGCGGTCACCAGCTCCAACCGGGAGGAGAAGCTGGTGGACGGGGAGATCGACATGATGATCGCCACCGTCACCATGACGGAGGAGCGCCGGGCGGCGTACAGCTTTTCCGCGCCCTACTACACCGACCACGTGAAGATCATGGTGGAGAAGTCCAGCCTCATCGACGAGATCGGGGATCTCCGGGGCTGCACGGTGGGCGTTATGCAGGAGACCAACCACGCCCTGACCCTGGCGCGCTACCTGGCGGCCCGGCGGGTCATCCCCGACTTTGACGAGGCCGCCTTCGTCCCCACCGCGTTCCAGGGCGGCGTGACCTTCCGGGAGTACGGCTCCTACCTCTCCGCCTCCCGAGCGCTGGAGTCCGGCGAGGTGGACGCCTTCATCGCGGACGGATCCATCCTCAGCGGCTTTTCCGACGAGGGGCGGGTCCTGCTGCCCGACCAGCTCTCGGTACAGGAGTACGGCGTGGGCATGCTGAAGGACTCCGGCCTGGCCGCACGGGTGGACAGGGCCATCGACGGCTGGCTGGAGGACGGGACCATCGCGGCGCTGTGCGAGAAATGGGGGATCTGACGGTGGAAAAGAGAGAGAAGACTCCCCAGAAGGGCGCGGCGCGCAGCGAGTTCCTCCCCCGGGCCATAGCCACCGTGCTGGTCGCCGTCCTGGTGGTGGGGATCTTTACGGCCGCGGTGGCCACGCTCACCGTCCGGTCCTCCACCGCGAACCTCTATGAGACCAACCGGATCCGCATGAACCAGGTGATCCGCGCCCTGGAGGACGGCGGCGTGGGCCGCAGCAATCTGATGACCGAGTACGACCAGATGTACCAGGCCAAGCTCAGGAACACAGTCTACTACCTGGGTGGCGTGAACGCGGAGGTGATCGACGACGCCTTTGTCCGGTCGGTGGCGGAATTCGCCGGGGCGGAGTCGGCGGCGGTCATCGACGAGGCGGGGAACACCTACGGCTCCTGGAAGTGTATGTACGACTTCACCCGGAACCGCTTCAACGTCCTGCGCGGCATCCAGAGCGGGCGGGCGGTGGCGGAGCCGTTCAACATCACCAGCCCCAACGGCGCGACCAAGCGCTTTTACGGCATCCAGATCGCCCCAGGGCGGACCCTGGTGGCGGTGTACGACTGGACCCAGACCAAGGCGAACATCGAGGCCATGACCTCCTGGGCCTCCTCCCTTCGGAACATGGTCGCCAACGACACGGTATGCATCGCCGTGTCCCTGTCGGACTACACCTTCCTCTACAACCCCATCGGCGACCTGACCGGCCACGGCGCGCTGCAAAACGGCATGGAGATCGAGTACCTGCGCGACGGCTTTGAAGGGGAACTCACCTTCGGGGGACAGCGGTACGTCGCCGTTGGCCGGGAGTGGAACGGCGCCATGGTCTACGTCCTCACCCGAGCCGACACCAACATGGGCGACGACGCGCTGATGATCGCCCTTGTCTGCGCGGTGCTGGCGGTGTTCGTGGCGCTGGTGGCCATCTACGGCGGCATCACCCACGTGGACAACCTGCGCATGGGCCGGGTGCCGTCCTATCTCACCCTCCTCTGGAAAAAGGACAGGGACGGCGCCAGGCGGGGCGTGCTCAACTTCAACCGCTCCACCGCCGGCAAGGTGCTGCCTATCGCCCTGATCGGCGTTGTGGTGGTGACCGGCCTCGCCTTCTACCTCCGGTCGCTCAACGCCCTGTCCTCCATCGCCACCGAGGCCAACTGGACCACGGACGAGCTGAGTTCCATGCTGGAGCAGAACAACCAAGACGCGGCGTCCATGAACGAGGAGTACAAGGACATCTTCCTCAACGAGTGCATCCAGCTCAAGGACATCCTGGAGGAACACCCGGAGTACGTTTTCAACTACGACCCGGAGCAGCCCAACGTCCACCAGCAGCCGCTGACCTACAACGACGCCGGGCAGGTGACCGCCGGGCTGGACCTCTACGGGAACCTGTGCTGGTCGGTGAGCGACCACCCCTTCCTCCAGGAGCTGGCGGAGTACAACACCATCCACAAGATCTCCGTCTTCGACGAGTACGGCAGGATCATGGCCACCAACGACGGGGGGTGGTCCTTCACCCTCTCCAACGACCCCCAGGGCCAGTCCTATGAATTCTGGGAGATCCTCGCCGACCACCGGGATACGGTGACCCAGGATATGTCCATAGACGACGAGGGGAACGAGAACCAGTACCTGGGTGTGGCGTTCTACTACTACACCGTCCAGGGGCCGGACGGCGCCACCGGCTATGTGTCCAAGGCGGACTACCAGCGGCAGATCGACGGCGCCTGGGACGGCCCCCCCATCACCAAGCACCGGGGGATCATGCAGATCAGCATCGTGCCGGAGCGCCTGCGCAATATCACCGACACCGCGTCGCTGAGCTATGTGGCCGACCACACCACCGTCCACGGCACCGGCTACGTGTGCATCTTCGACACCAGCGAGGACCACCTGTGCGTCTACTCCCACTCCGCCACCCACCTGGGTATGCCGGCCGCGGACATCGGGTACAGCCCCGACGCCTTTGACCCCTCCGGCGAGACGTACAGCGGCATCGCCACCGTCCTGGGCGACCGGTATTTCCAGACGATGAAGCTCACCGACGGCTACTACGTGGGCGCGGCGGTGCCCATGGACACCGTGTACGCCACCCGGGACCGCATCGCCCTGATCGTGTTTTTGGGGTCTGTCCTCTCCATCGCGGCGATGTTCCTGTGCGCCTGCTGCTTCTCCGCGGCGACGGAGAAGCGGTATCTGGACAACGAGGGGACGGAGACCGGCAGGACCCGCAACGAGCAGGAGCCGTTCACGCTGACCATGCCCTCCGGCAAGTCCCGGCGCGTGCGCTCCGCGGCCGTCCGGTGGGACGCGGAGTATGTGCCCTGGCACGCCAAGACGCCGGACCAGAAATTCGGCGCCATCGCCAAGGTGGTCTTCCACGGGATCGCGGGCTTCCTGTTCCTGGCCATCGTGCTGTGCCGGCTGGGGCTGATCTCCGTGGACGTCATCAACTACGTCTACGAAGGGGTCTGGTCCAGGGGCCTGAACATCTTCGCGCTGACAAACGGCGTGTTCACCCTCATCATCCTCTTCGAGGTCGCGGGGCTGCTGGAGAAGGCCATCAAGGTGGTCACCTCCAACGCGGGCAGCCGGACCGAGACGCTGGGGCACCTCTTCTGCTCGGTGATCCGCTACGGCGTGGCGATCTTCTCGGTGTTCTACATCCTCTACCTGTGCGGCCTGGACACCCAGAGCCTGATCGCCTCCGCCGGCATCTTCTCGCTGGTCATCGGCTTTGGCGCCCAGAGCCTGATCCAGGACATCCTGGCCGGTATCTTCATCGTCTTTGAGGGCGAGTTCCGGGTGGGCGACATCGTCACCGTGGGCGATTTCCGGGGCAACGTGCTGGAGATCGGCCTGCGCACCACCAAGATCGAGGACATCACCAAGAACATCAAGGTCTTCAACAACTCCAACCTGTCCGGCATCATCAACATGACCAAGGAGGCGTCCTACGCCTCCATCGACGTGGGCATCGAGTACGGCGAGTCCCTGGAGCGGGTGGAAAAGGTTTTGGAAGAGGAGTTTCCCGCCATGCGCCGCCGCCTGCCCGCCATCCTGGACGGGCCGTTCTACCGGGGCGTCTCCGCCCTGAACTCCAGCAGCGTGGACATCAAGATCCTGGCGCTGTGCAAGGAGGGCGACCGGGTCCAGCTCTGCCGGGATATGAACCGGGAGATCCTGCTGATCTTCAAGAAGCACAACATCGGCATCCCCTTCCCCCAGGTCACGGTCAGCTACCTCCAGGACCCCCAGCCGGATCGGCTCAGCGACAGGGACAGAAAGGAGGTCCGGGAATTTGTGGAGAAGCAGAAAGAGATCGCCCCGGAGCGCGGCGCGGCGGACGGGGAGCGCGGGTAAGCACCTGGCCTCCGGCCTGCTCTGCCTGCTGCTGGCCGGGTCCGCCCTGGCGGCCGGGCCGGAGACGCCGGACGCCCCGCCGCCCTCCGCCCCCGCCGCGGAGGAGTCCCAGAAGGGCGGCCTGGGCGGACTGGGCCTGGGCGGCGGCGCCGCCGTCCTCATAGGGGCCGGCGCCTTTACCTCCGTGCGCAAGCGCTGGGGCGAAAGGCAGCGGGAAAGGCCGGAGGAGTTTGTCTACTACCACAACCACACCAGGGACGGCGCCGCCGGGGACGGCCGCGCCCAGCCCCGGTAGAGCCGCCTTCGGCGTGCAAACAGCCGTTTTCCCCTCGGGAAAACGGCTGTTTTTGTTGCGCTGGGGGCGGGATGGGTGTATGATAGGGGAAAGACAGGATCGAAGGGGGTCGGGGACGTGAAGCTGACGTTTTTGGGGGCTACCCATGAGGTGACGGGGAGCTGTACGCTCATCGAGGTGGGCGGCGTGTACGGGCTGGTGGACTGCGGGATGGAGCAGGGCGTGGACGTGTACGAAAACCGGGACCTGCCCATCCCCGCCGGGGGGCTGGACTTCGTGCTGCTCACCCACGCCCACATCGACCACTCCGGCAACCTGCCCCTGCTGTGCAAGCGGGGGTACAAGGGGCCGATCTACGCCACCGCCGCCACCAGCAGCCTGTGCGAGATCATGCTCCGGGACTGCGCCCACATCCAGGAGTCGGACGCGGAGTGGAAGAGCCGCAAGTCCAAGCGCGCCGGAGGCCCGGAGGTGGAACCCACCTACACCATGGACGACGCGGAGGCGGCGATCTCCCGCCTGCGCCCCTGCGAGTACGGGGAGACCGTCCAGGTGGCGGAGAACGTCGCCGTCCGCTTCGTGGACGCGGGGCACCTCATGGGTTCGGCCAGCATCGAGGTCTGGCTCACCGAGGGGGATGTGACGAAAAAAGTCGTCTTCAGCGGCGACATCGGCAACCTGGACCAGCCCATCATCAACGACCCCCAGTACATCCGCGAGGCGGACTACGTGGTCACCGAGTCCACCTACGGCGACCGGCTCCACCAGAAGGCGGACGTGAACAACGTCCGGTTTTTGGCCGATGTCATCCAGCGCACCCTGGACCGCGGCGGCAACCTGATCATCCCCTCCTTCGCCGTGGGGCGCACCCAGGAGCTGCTCTACTTCATCCGGGAGGTGAAGCTGGCCCGGCTGGTCACCGGCCACGGGGAGTTCCCGGTGTACGTGGACAGCCCCCTTGCCAACGAGGCCACCGGCATCTTCCTCCAGTGCGACCGCTCCTGTTTCGACCCGGAGACCCTGGCCCTGCTGGACCAGGGGATCAACCCCCTGGTCTTCCCCGGGCTGAAGCTGGCCGTGTCCAGCGACGAGTCCAAGCAGATCAACCTTGACCAGACGCCCAAGGTCATCCTCTCCGCCAGCGGCATGTGCGACGCCGGGCGCGTCCGCCACCACCTCAAGCACAACCTCTGGCGCAAGGAGTGCACCGTGCTCTTCGTGGGCTACCAGGCGGAGGGCACCACCGGCCGGGCCATCCAGAACGGGAAAAACCCCATCTCCCTCTTCGGCGAGGACGTGGCGGTGAACGCGGAGATCTGCGTCTTCACCGGCAAGAGCGGCCACGCCGACAAGGCCGGGCTGCTCCGGTGGATCGGCGCCTTTGAGAAAAAGCCCCAGATGGTCTTTGTCAACCACGGCGAGGACGGCAGCTGCGAGAGCTACGCCAAGTGCCTCCGGGAGGAGCGCGGGCTGAACACCTACGCCCCCTACTCCGGCGCGGTGTACGACCTGGCCGCGGGGAAGCTCCTGGAGGCCCCGGACGGCGTGCGGGTGGAGAAGAAGTCCGCCAAGCAGGCGCGAAACGACGGGGTGTACAACCGCCTCCTGGCCGCCTGCCGCCGCCTCACCCAGCTGGCCCAGTCCAGCCGGGAGATCCCCAACAAGGACATGGCGCGCTTCGCCGACCAGGTCAACGCCGTGGCGGAGAAGTGGTCCGCCTGGCTCAAGCGGAAGTAAGCCCCCGACCCCTATCCCCCGGACCCGCAAAGGGTCCGGGGAAATTTTTTTCAAAAAGCGGGAAACACCCCTTGCGTTTTCGGGGAAAAAGCATTAAACTATAAAATAGTAACCTGTGGACTTATGGGAAAGTTGTGCAAAATTCTGACAGGAGGGAAAACGCGATGAAAAACAGTCTGAGACGCGCCCTGTCCATCGTCCTGGCCCTGACCATGCTGCTGGGCCTGCTGGTCGTCCCCGCCGCGGCGGCGGGCGGCCGGAAGATCGACGTGTGGGACCTGGGCGGCAAGGTGGAGGAGGACGACGACATCCACACCTACCAGATCACCACCCAGACCTGGCTGGACAAGGCCGCCGGGGGGCTTTTCGGCACCGGCGGCAACAAGGGTAAGTTCCACACCGCCGCCGAGTTCGGCGACCTGACCTTCCTGGCCGCCGCGGACAGCGACCGGTTCTACACCGAGAACGAGGCCCTGGCC
>CANRLZ010000037.1 GCA_947631595.1 uncultured Oscillospiraceae bacterium | reverse complement strand
AACTGGAACTGGGTCAGGCCGTCCTGGCTCTGGACGGTGATGGACTCCTTGTGCTCGTTGAGGATGGTCTTGACGATATAAAGTCCCAACCCCACCCCGTCCCGGTCCATGGACCGGGACTTGTCCGACTTGTGGAACCGGTCGAAGATCAGCCCCAGCTCCTCCGGGGGGATGGTCGCCCCCTCGTCCCGGATGGTGACCAGGGCCTTTGGCCCCTGGGTCTCCACGATCACCCACAGGTGCCCCCCGTCCCGGGAGAACTTGATGGCGTTTTCCAGGAGGTTGTAGCACACCTGGGTGATGGCGTCCGGGTCGCCCCAGACCTGGATGGGATCCTCCGGCAGCTGGGCCACCACGTCCAGGGACTTGGCGCTGATGCGGCTCTCCAGGCTCACCATGGTCCGGGCGGTGAGTTCCACGATGTCAAAAGGCTCCTGGGCGGCCACGCCCTTGCCCGCCTGGAGGCGAGACACGTCCAGCATCCGCCGCACCAGGCGGGAGAGGCGCTTGGTCTCCGAGGAGATGGTCTGAAGGGCGGCGGCCTCCTGATCCGGGGGGACGGTGCCGTCCAGAATGCCGTCGGCAAAGCCGGAGATGGTGGTCATGGGGGTCTTCAGCTCGTGGGAGATGTTGGCGATGAACTCACTGCGGCGGGTCTCCGCCTGGGCCAGGGACTCCGCCATGGAGTTGAACGCCCGGGCAAGCTCTCCCATCTCGTCGGTCCTCGCCGTCTCGCCCATGCGCTGGTCGAACTTCCCCCGGCCAAACTCCTGCACCGTCTGGGCCATCTCCTTCAGCGGCTTGGTCTGCCGCCGGGTGGTGACCAGGGTGAGGACGAAGGCCAGGGCGAAGACCACCAGCGCCGTGATGAGAAAGATGGTGGAAAATCCCCGCCACAGCTCGGTGAAGTCATCCGCGGCGGTGGAGACGAACACGAGGCCGATGGTGCTGTCACGTCCGTCCAAGCGCAGGAGGATAGGCTGCCCGGCCACGTAGCGCCGCTCGCCGTACAGCCCGCCCAGATTGCTCATGCGGGCGTATTCCCCGTCCTCCAACGTCCGGCTCAGCACCGCCTGGGAGACCGTCCGGCCAACCAAGCCGTCCAGGTCGCGCCGCCCGGTGCCGTCGGCGGAGTAGACGATCTCCCCGTCCGTCTCGCACAGCAGCACGTGGGCCTTGGAGATCTTGGCCAGGGAGTAGAGGTAGGACTGAAAGCCCCCGGAGCGGATGTCCATGCCCTGGGCGCGGTAGGAGGCGGTGAACTCCCCGATGAAGGTGGCGTTGTCGTTGAGGCTGTCCATCTGCCGGTCCACGGTGTAGCGGTAACTCAGGCCGATAAAGCCCAACCCCAGCACCAGGAAGGACACCAACATCAGCCCGGCCACCATGGCGAATTGTCTGGAGTAGGCGGACTTCACGGCGTAACCTCGAACTTATACCCCACGCCCCACACCGTCTTGAGGCTCCACTTGGGGCTGACCCCCTCCAGCTTCTCCCGCAGGCGCTTGATGTGTACGTCCACCGTCCGGGAGTCGCCGAAGTAGTCAAAGCCCCACACCTCGTCCAGCAGTTGGTTGCGGGTGAACACCCGGTTGGGGGCGGAGGCCAGGCGGTAGAGCAGCTCCAGCTCCTTGGGGGGCGTGTCCACCCGCTTGCCGTCCACGATGAGTTCGTAGGCGTCCAGGTTCACCACCAGCTTGTCGAAGGTGAGCTTCTTCTCCGACGAGTCCTCCTCCAGCCCGTACCGGCGCAGGACGGCGTGGATACGCGCCACCACCTCTTTGGTCTCAAAGGGCTTGGTGATGTAGTCGTCCGCCCCGGACTCCAGACCGTGTACCTTGTCGGACAGCTCCCCCTTGGCGGTGAGCATGATGACCGGGGTCTTGCCGTCCTCCCGGATCTTATTCAGCACGCTCCAGCCGTCCATCACCGGCAGCATGATATCCAGCAGCACCAAATCCGGGTGGAAGGAGCGAAACAGCTCGATCCCCTTCACCCCGTCCGCCGCCGCCAGGGTCTCATAGCCCTCCTTTTCCAGGTAGAGCTGCAACAGGTCGGAGATGTTCTTCTCGTCCTCGATGACCAGGATCTTCTGGGCCATACACATCGGTCCTTTCTGGATGGTATGCCTTTATCATACACGTTTTTTTAGAAAATAGGTGTACTTTTTGTAAATTAACCGGCCGCGCCGTCCCCGCCCTGGGGGTCGATGTGGATGACCGCCTGCACCCCCAGCCGCTGGGCCAGCGCCCGCTCGGCGCGATCCGCGGCGGCGTGGGCGGTGAGCAGGGGCAGATCGGGCCGCACCTCGGCGTGGATGGTGGCGAAGAGGTGCCCGGGGCCGTACTCGTGGACCAGCAGCTCGTGGATGCCCAAAATCTCCTCCTGCTCCAGCACCAGCCGGGCGATCTCCTCCGTCAGCTCCGGGGAGGCCGGCCGGCCCAGCAGGGGGTCCAGGGTGCCCCGCACCGCCTGGAAGCCGGACCAGAGGATGAACGCCGCCACCGCCAGACCCAGCCAGCCGTCCACGTGCCGCCCGGTGAGCTGCCCCAGGGCGGTGCCCGCCAGCACGGCGGCGGTGGCCGCGCTGTCGGAGAGGGCGTCGGTGGCCGCGGCGGCCAGGGTCTGGCTCTGAAGCTCCCGGCTCAGCCGGAGGTTGAAGCGCCACATCCACAGCTTCGCCAGCACCGCCAGCGCCATGACCCCCGCCGTCCAGATGGTGAGGGTCACGTCGCTGGGGTGTAGGATCCGCTCCACCGAGGACTTGCCCAACTCCAGCCCCACCAGGAGGATCAGCAGGGACACGATCAGCCCCGCGATGTACTCCGCCCGGCCGTGGCCAAAGGGGTGTTCCTTGTCCGCCTTGTGCCCCGCCATGTGAAAGCCCGCCAGGGTGACCACGCTGGAGCCAACGTCGGTGAGGTTGTTCAGCCCGTCCGCGGCCACGGCCAGGGAGCCGGACAGCCACCCCGCCGCCAGCTTTCCCGCCGCCAGCAGGAGGTTGATCCCGATCCCCACCGCCCCGGAGAGCTGCCCCCGCCGCTGCCGCGTGGAGGGACTTTGCCCTGCCTCTTCCGCGCCGCGCCTGGACGCCTGTTTCGCCGGATCGCTCATCGCCCTCGCCTCCCGAATTGTCGTTCTCGGCCCATCCTATGCCGGGGGCTGTTGTCTCTTTCCCGCTATTATCCCACCGGGCCAAAAAAGAAGTCAAGACTAACCGTGCCGCACCCCCTTGACACACTAGAACGTCTGTGCTAAAATAGAACAGAAGTTCTAAGTTGGGAGGTGACGGGCGGTGGACGTGATGGAGAAGCTGACCATTCTGGCCGACGCGGCCAAGTACGACGTGGCCTGCACCTCCAGCGGGGTAAACCGGGGGCGCCGGGCGGGAAGGGTAGGCACCGCCCTCAACTACGGCTGCTGCCACACCTTCACCGCCGACGGCCGGTGCGTGAGCCTGCTGAAGGTGCTGCTGGGCAACGCCTGCGCCTACGACTGCGCCTACTGCGTCAACCGCCGGAGCAACGACGTGCCCCGGGCGGCCTTCACCCCCCAGGAGCTGTGCCGGCTGACCATGGAGTTCTACCGGCGCAACTATATCGAGGGGCTGTTCCTCTCCTCGGCGGTGCTGGGCAGCCCCGACCGCACCATGGAGCTGATGATCGAGACCTTGCGCCTCCTCCGGGAGGAGCACCGCTTCAACGGCTACATCCACGCCAAGGCCATCCCCGGCGCGGACCCGGCGCTGATCCGGGCCATGGGCCTGCTGGCCGACCGCATGAGCGTGAACATCGAGCTGCCCTCGGAGCGGAGCCTGAACCTCCTGTGCCCGGACAAGGGGAGAGCGCCCATCCTGGGCAACATGGCGCGCATCCGGGACGGCATCCATCAGAGCCGGCACGACCTGGCTGTCTACCGCCACGCCCCCCGGTTCGCCCCGGCGGGGCAGTCCACCCAGATGATCGTGGGCGCCACCCCGGAGAGCGATCTGCACATCCTCCGCCTCACCCAGGGCCTCTACCGGCGCTACGGGCTCAAGCGGGTGTTCTTCTCCGCCTATCTGCCGGTGGTCAGCGGGCCAAACCTCCCCGTGCCCCAGACCTACCGGCCGCCCCTGCTGCGGGAGCACCGGCTCTACCAGGCGGACTGGCTGCTGCGCTTCTACCACTTTGACGCCGAGGAGCTGTTGGACGAGGGCAGCCCCAACTTCGACCCCGACCTGGACCCAAAGTGTTGCTGGGCGCTGAACCACCCCCAGTTTTTCCCGGTGGAGGCGGAGCGGGCGGAGCCGGAGATGCTGCTGCGGGTGCCGGGGATCGGCCCCACCTCCATGCGGCGCATCCTGGTGGCCCGGCGGTGTGGGCCGCTGCACTTTGAGCAGCTGCAAAAGCTGGGGGTGGTGATGAAACTGGCCCAGTACTTCCTGCTGTGCGGCGGCAAGCGCCCGCCGGGGCTGAAGGTGAAGTGGGATGCCCTGCGCAGCCGCCTGGTCGCCCCACCGGCGGGGGAGTGGGAGCAGCTCTCCCTCTTTTCGGAAGGGGGCGGGTGAGATGGACGGCTACTGCTACCGCTACGACGGCACCTTCCCCGGCTTTCTCTGTTGCGTCCGGGACATCTACCAGTACCGCGAAAGCCCCGGCCTCTTTCTGCTCCACCAGGACGAGCGCCCCAGCCTCTTTGATGAGCGGTGGGTGGAGACCGACCTTGCGTTGGCCCGGCGGGTCTACCGCCGCCTGGGCCAACGCCTGGGCAGGCGGGGGATAGAGTTTATAACCCTGGGCTTTCTGACCTGCCTGGACCACCGGGAGCGGCGGCTTTTGGACGTGATCGACCTGGGGCTGAACACAGGCCCCGGTGTGGAGCGGCGGCTGGACAGCGACCAGGTGATCCAGGTGGCCAAGGCGGTGCGCCACCTCCAGCGGGAGGTGGACCACCTGCGCGGCTTCGTGCGCTTCTCCGACCGGGGCGGCGTGCTGGTGGGGACCATCACCCCCAAAAACCAGGTCCTGCCCCTCCTGCGCCGCCACTTCTGCGAGCGCCTGGCCGAAGAGCGATTTTTGCTCTACGACAGGACGCACCGCCAACTCCTCATCCACGCCCCCGGCCAAGAGCACGGCGGGCGGGGGCGCTGGGTCATCGTGGAGGCGGAGGACTTCACCGTCCCGCCTCCCGACGCCCAGGAGCGGGCGTACCAGAACCTTTGGCGGCGGTTCTACGACACCCTGGCCATCCCCCAGCGGGAAAATCCCCGGTGCCGCCAGAGCCACATGCCCAAGCGCTTCTGGGGCGACATGACCGAGTTCCAGCCCCCGGAAGCGCCCGGCGCGGGCGGGCACGGCCCGGGCTGGAAGGGTCTCGCCCTCCAGACCTTAGCGCTCCTTATCCTGTTCCTGCTGCGCTAAAAAGCCGCCGTCACGTCCTCCCGGCGCACCTTGCCCCAGGAAAAAGCGGGGAGGAGCGCCCGGGGGGAGATGGGCCGGGGTTCCTCCAACAACCCCGCCCAAAAGGCCAGCCGCCCCACCACCTCCTCCGGCGTATGCGTCCGGCTCAGCGCCCGCAGGGACAGATCGCCCTCCCGCTTGGACAGCCGCCGGCCGTCGGCGGCCAGGAGCAGGGGGACGTGGTAATAGGCGGGGTGGGGGAGACCCAGAACCTCCTGGAGCCAGAGCTGCTGGGGGGTGGAGGGCAGGAGGTCACGCCCCCGGATCACTTGGTCAACGCCCATCTCCCCGTCGTCCACCACCACCGCCAGCTGGTAGGCGTACAGCCCGTCGGAGCGGCGGAGGATGAAATCGCCCACCTCCCGCGCCAGGTGGGCGGCGTAGGGGCCTTGCAGCCCGTCGGAGAGGGCGTAGACCTCCCCCGGCGCCCGCACCCGCAGGGCGGGGCGCCGCCCCTGCGCCTCCCGCTCCAAGCGCTGGGCGGGGGTGAGGCCCCGGCACCGGCCGGAGTAGACCGGGGCGGGGCCGTGGGGGGCGGAGGCTTCGGTGACGGCGTGGAGTTCCCTGCGGGAGCAGTAGCAGGGGTAGACCAGCCCCCTCTCCGCCAGGGCCGCCACGGCGCTGTCGTAGCGCGCCGAGCGCTGGGACTGCCACACCGGCTCGTTGTCCCAGTCCAGCCCCAGCCAGGTGAAGTCCTCCATCACCCCGTAGGCGTACCGGGCCGGGCACCGGGGCCGGTCCAGGTCCTCCAGGCGCAGCAGCACCCGCCCGCCCGCCGAGCGGGCGCCCAGCCAGGCCAGCAGGGCGGCAAAGGCGTTGCCCAGGTGCATCTCCCCGCTGGGGCTTGGGGCCAGCCGACCGGTCACCGCGCCCATGGTCATCCCTCCCAATTCTCACTTTCCGTCATTCTACCAAAAACCGCGCCGCGCCGCAAGCTCTCCCCCTCCGGGGGTTGACAGGCGAGGCGAAAATGTGTTACAATTCAGTTACAGTTATGAACGGAGGGATCCTATGGCTAAGAAGGACCTGCCCCTGGAGTACAAGGGCCACCCCCTGCGCCGGAAGGGCAACATGATCTACTACGGCTCCATGGCCGATAAATACATCATCCTGCTCACCATCAACGACTCCACCAAGGTGGACGACCTGGACGTGCCCACCAAGGTGAGCATCCAGCTCCAGCTCACCGACCCCGACCTCCGCTCCCGGGACCGGGTGGTGAAGAAGTCGGAGAAGGAGAGCCTCTACGCCGCCATGGACATCGGCGCCATCTGGCTGGAGCGCGCCCTGAACAGCAAATGATCCCGGCGCTTTGTATCGAAACAAGCCGCCGCTGAGAAAAGACAGAAGGAGATCTTCGCGCCATGAAAAAGAGAAACTGGCTGAAGGCCGTGCTTTTGACCGGGGCGTTGGCGGGGTGCTTTGCCGTCTCCGCCGGCGCCGCCCACGTTGGAGTTGGGACCATCCGTGGGGAGGGCGTGCGGTTGCGCGCGGCCGCCAGCACCGAGAGCGCGGTCATCACCACCACCCACAAGGGGGACACCGCCATCGTCCTGGAGAAGGCGGGAGACTGGTATAAGGTGGACTACGGCGCCCAGGAGGGTTACATGTCCGCCGCCTATGTGGATTTGTCCACCTCCGTGGAGGCAAACCTTGGCTACGCCAAGGTGACCACCAGCGGCGGCACCCTGAACCTCCGCGCCGAACCCAGCACCAGCGGGGCGAAGGTGGCCTCCCTCCCCAACGGGAGCGTGGTGACCCTCACCGGCTTCCAGAACGGCTGGTATCACCTCGCCTATAACGGCCAGACCGGCTACGCCAGCAGCGACTACCTCACCATCGTCAAGGACGCCCAGGGTACCGCCGCCACCGGCGACACCGCCGCCAGCACCCTTGGCCAGCGCATCGTGGCCGAGGCCAAGAAGCACCTGGGCAAGCGGTACGTCTACGGCACCCACGGCCCCAACACCTTTGACTGCTCCGGCTTCGTCTACTACTGCGTCAAGCAGGCCACCGGCGGCTCCATCATCCTGCCCACCAGCTCCAGCGGCCAGTGGGCCTCCGCCCCCGGCCAGCGCATCTACTCCATCGACCAGCTCCAGCCCGGCGACCTCTTCTTCATCGACGACCCCGCCTACGGCGGGAACTACAAGACCGTGACCCACGCCGCCATCTACATGGGCAACGGTCAGCTCATCCACGCCTCCAGCAGCACCACCGGGGTCATCACCAACCCCATCAAGGACAAGGATCGCCGCTATTTTGTGGGTGCCATCCGCCTGGGGTAAGCCGGTACCGATCTGGTTTTATTCCCCCTCCGGCTCTGCCCCCGGAGGGGGTTTTCCCTTTCCTGTGTCACCGCTGACCCTTGCGCGAGGCGGAAAAATGTGGTATTCTTTCTTATAGAGAGAGTCGAAGCGGCTCGAAAGGAGTAGGTCTCATGAACGCGGAGCAACGTCTGGCGAGAAAACAACGGGAGGATCGCGCCCTGAACCGCGTGCTGTTGTGGTTCGGCGGAGCGGTCATCCTGGAGTTTTTCCTGTTGCTGCTCAACCGCTTCGGCACCCACACCGCCGGGATCCTCACCACCATGAAGCGCGGCGTCACCCACGCCCTGTGGATCGTGGGCGGGGTATGCCTGGTGCTGGCGGTGATGTGTGTGCTCCTCTGGGTCGCCGCGCGGCGCCGCAAGGGCAAGACCTTTTTCCCCGGCCTGGGGGCGATCTCCTTCGGCAGCCTGGCCCTGTGCGCCGCGGTGGCCGCGATCTGGAAGGACATCGGCATCCAGTTCCTCTATGTGTGCGTTCCGGTGGTGGCTGTGCTGGCTCTGGTCTACTACCTCTACCAGCGGGAATTTTTCCTGGTGGCCCTTCAGGGCGGCCTGGTCCTCTTCGCTATGTGGACGTATCGCAAGCTCTATCTGGACCGCGCCCTGGTCTACGGCGTCTTCGCCGCCGTGGCGGCGCTGACGGTGGCCTTCCTGGTCTTCACCTGGGTCCTCCAGAAGCACAAGGGCCGTCTGGGGAAGGTGCGCGTTCTGTCCAAGCGCGCCGGTTACCTGCCCATCTATCTGGCCGGCGCCTTCGCCCTGGTGTGCCTGGCCGTGACCCTTGCCCTGGGCGCTACGGCCGCCTACGTCTGCATCATCGCCACGGTGGCCGGGCTGTTCGGCGTGGCGGTCTACTACACCGTCCGGCTCATGTGACCAAAACCCGCAACCCCTTGCGCCCCAAGGCTTTCAGAGCCTTGGGGCGCTTTTGTGCCCGGCGTTGAAGCCCCTTAGTTATCATGCAGGAGTGCCTGCAAAACCCGGCGGGGCAGGGGAGAAAATTGGAAAAACCTGGATTGCGAAAAAGGGGAAATTGGGGGAGAGCAGGGCCGATTTTCGGGAAAGAGAAAGGCGGTTTTGTTGACATAAATTTCCCCATAAAATTTGATAACCTGGGGTATACCCCCAAAATTTCCAGAGCGGTTTTCGACAGAAATCGCGCCCCTTGGAATTTCAACATTTCCACAGAGTTTTCCACAAACAAAGTCGCCCGTCAGAGGTCACTCCGGCAGGCGACGCATTTACATAACGCAAAAAAGGAAAAAGGTTACAAAAAATTGCAAGAGAAAAATCGTCCCGGCTCACCCCAGGGACAGCTCCCTGGTGGCGTAGGCGTTGAGGTCGCTCCCCGCCCGCTGCCCGGCCAGAAATTCGTAGAACCCCTGGGCGGCGATCATGGCGGCGTTGTCCCCGCACAGGGCCAGCGGGGGCAAAAACAGCCGGCAGCCCGCCCCGGCGCAGGCGGCCTCCAGGTCGGCCCGGATGCGGGAGTTGGCCGCCACCCCGCCGGCCACCGCGATGGTTTTCTGCCCCGTCATCTCCGCTGCCGCCACCACTCGGGGGATCAGGCTCTGGCTCACCGCACGGGAGAAGGAGGCGGCCAGGTCGCGGCGGTTTAGCTCCTCCCCCTTCTGCTGGGCGTTGTGGACCAGGTTGACCACCGCCGTCTTCAGCCCGGAGAAGGACAAATCCAGGGGGTGACCCTCCACATGGGCCAGGGGGAGGGAAAAGGCGGCGTCGTCCCCGCCCTGGGCCAGCTCGTCCATGGGCTTGCCGCCGGGGTAGGGGAGGCCCAGCACACGGGCGGCCTTGTCAAAGCACTCCCCGGCGGCGTCGTCCCGTGTGGAGCCGAGAATGTCCATCTCCGTATAGCTCCGCACGTGGACGATGGCGGTGGTGCCCCCGGAGACGCACAGGCACAGGAAGGGCGGCTCCAGGTCGGGATGGGCCAGGTAGAGGGCGGCGATGTGCCCCCGGACGTGGTGGACGGGCACCAAAGGCTTGCCCCAGGCCAGGGCCACCGCCTTGGCGAAGTTCACCCCCACCAGCACCGCCCCGATGAGGCCGGGGGCGTAGGTGACCGCCACGGCGTCGATCTCCGCCGGGGTCAGCCCGGCCTGGGAGAGCGCCTGGTCGGCCAACGGCACGATGGCCTCCACATGCTGCCGGGAGGCGATCTCCGGCACCACGCCGCCGTAGATGGCGTGGATGGGGATCTGGGAGGCGACCACGTTGGAGAGGATGGCCCTGCCATCCCGCACCACGGCGACAGCCGTCTCGTCGCAGGAGGACTCAAAGGCCAGGATGTTCACGTCTCTCCCCCCTCAAATTCCCTGGTCATCAAAATGGCGTCCCGGTGGACCTCGGAGTAGTAGTTTTTCCGCCGCCCCACCTGGACAAAGCCGTTCTTCTCGTAGAGCGCCAGGGCGGGGGCGTTGTCCTCCCGCACCTCCAGGGTGATGAAGGCCAGATGCTCCTGGCCGTAGCGCAGGAAGGACCCCAGGATGGCCTGGGCGATCCCCTGGCGCTGGTACTGGGGCCGGGTGGCGATCTTCTCCAGACACCCCTCGTCCAGAATGACCCCCAGCACCCCGTAGCCCAGCACGTGCCCCTTCTCCGTCTCCGCCACCACCAGAGAGACGGTGGTGTCGTACAGCTCGCTCTCCCAGCTGTCCTGGCTCCAGGGCCGGGAGAAGAGTTCCTTGTCCAGTTCCGCCACCTCGCGCAGGTGGCTCTTGTCCATGGGGACCAGTTGGTAGTTCATCCCTTCGCCTCCCCCCAGCTCTGGCCGGCGTTGGCGTCGGCCACCAGCGGTACTTTCAGCTCCGCCACCCCGGTCATCTCCCGGGTGAGCAGGGCCTTCACCTGTTCCACTTCCTCGTCCGGGCACTCCACGATCAGCTCGTCGTGAACCTGGAGCACCAGGCGGCCCTTCAGCCCCTCCCGCGCCAGGGCGTCCCGCACCCGGAGCATGGCCAGCTTCATCAGGTCGGCGGCGGTGCCCTGGATGGGCATATTCAGCGCCACCCGCTCCCCGAAGGAGCGGAGGTTGAAGTTGGAGCTTTTCAGTTCCGGCAGCCACCGGCGGCGGCCGTAGAGGGTGGCGACGTACCCCTGCTCCTTGGCCTGGCGCACCACCCGGTCCATATAGTCCCGCACCCCCTGGAAGGTGGCGAAGTAGCGATCCATATACTCCTTGGCCTCCGCCACGGAGACGTGGATATCCTGGCTCAGGGAGAAGGGGGAGATGCCGTAGACCATGCCGAAGTTCACCGCCTTGGCCCGGCGGCGCAGCTCGTGGGTGACCTCGCCGGGTTCCAGGCCGAAGACCTGGGCGGCGGTGGCGGTGTGGATGTCCGCGCCGCTCTGGAAAGCGGCCTGCATGGCGGGGTCGTCGGCGATGTGGGCCAGCAGCCGCAGCTCGATCTGGGAGTAGTCTGCGTCCACCAGCTTCCACCCGGCCGGCGCCACCAGCATATCCCGCAGTTTGGCGCCCAACTCGGTGCGCACGGGGATGTTTTGGAGGTTTGGCTCGGCGGAGCTGAGCCGCCCGGTGGCGGTGACGGTGTTCTGGAAAGAGGTGTGGATGCGCCCGTCGGGGGCGATGACCTTCGAGAGGCCGTCCACGTAGGTGGACTTGAGCTTGGCGTACTGCCGGTAGTCCAGAACCGCGTCCACCAGAGGCACCCGCCCCCGGAGCTTTTCCAGCACCTCGGCGGAGGTGGAGTAGCCGGTCTTGGTCTTCTTCACCGGCGGGATGCCCATCTCCTCAAAGAGGATCTTGCCCAGCTGCTGGGTGGAGTTGATGTTGAACGCCCGCCCGGCCAGTTGGTAGATGGCCTGCTCGTCGTCGGCAATGCGCCGGGAGAGCATCTCCCCGTACTCGCCCAGCGCCCCCCGGTGGATGAGAACGCCGGCGCGCTCCATCTCCGCCAGCACCGGGCACAGCGGCAGGTCGATATCGTAGTATACCTGGTGCAGCCCCAGCTCCTCCAGCTTGGGCGCCAGCTCGGCCCGGAGCGCGTCCACCAGGGCGGTGTGGGCGCACCAGGCGTCCAGGGCGGCGGCGGAGTCAGCCAGGGGGGCAAAGGCGTCGGGGTCCTGGTAGACCTGGGCCTTGGGGAGGTTCAGCTGGAAGTAGGACAGGGCCAGCTTGTCCAGGTCATAGCTGCCGTCGGTGGGGGAGAGGAGGTAGGCGGCGATCTCCGTGTCGAACACCACCCCCTGGGGGGCGATCCCCTCGCCCAGCACCTGGGCCATCAGCCCCTTGGCCCCGTGGGTGACCTTTTTCACTTTGTCGGAGAAGAAACCCTTTAAAAAGCTGTTATAGGAGGGGAGGCCGGAGGCCAAAAACACAGCGGCCCGGCGCTCCCCCTCCGGCTCGTGCCAGCACACGCACAGCCCGTCCAGACCGGGCAGGGCCAGGCAGGCTGTCTGCTCCAGCGCGGCGAACCGTTCCAGCAGTTCCGCCGCCCGGCCGTCGTCGGTGACCATTTCCCGCGCCGCGGTGAGATCCACCCCGGCGGAGGCGGGGACGCTCCCGCCGCCTGGGCCGGGGCGGAGGCCCAGCTTGTCGATGAGCTTGGCAAATTCCAGTTTCAAAAAGAGGGCGTAGAGGGCGGGGCCGTCCGGCTCCCGCCGCGCCGCGTCCTGGGGGGCGTACTCCACCGGCGCGTCCCGGCGGATGGTGGCCAGGGCGTAGGAAAAGGCCGCGTCCTCCTTGCCCTCTTCCAGCTTTTTCACCATCCCCGGCTTGGCGGGGGTGTCTGGCGCGACGTACACGTCGGGCATCTGGTCGTAGAGGCGCTGGATGGAGCCGTACATTTGGATGAGGCCCATAGCGGTCTTCTCTCCGATGCCCTTCACGCCGGGGATGTTGTCGCTGGAATCGCCCATGAGGGCCTTCAGGTCGATGATGTGGATGGGGTCAAAGCCGTACTCCGCCCGGAAGGCCTCCGGGGTCATGTCCCGTGTGGTGGTCTGGCCCATGCGGGTGGTGACCAGCTTCACCGTCACCGTGTCGCTGATGAGCTGGAGGGAGTCCTTGTCCCCGGTGACCACCACCGTCTCCCAGCCCTGGGCGGTGTTGACGGCGGCGATGGTGCCCAGCAGATCGTCCGCCTCCCAGCCGTCCAGCTCGTAGCGGGGGATGTTCATGGCGTCCAGCACGTCCTTCAGAATGGGCATCTGGGCGGCCAGGTCGTCGGGCATGGGGTGGCGGGTGGCCTTGTAGCCCTCGTACATCTTGTGGCGGAAGGTGGGCGCCTTGCGGTCAAAGGTGACGGCCAGGGCGTCGGGCTTGTCCTCCTCCAGGAGCTTGAAGAGGATGTTGAGAAAGCCGTAGACGGCGTTGGTGGGGGTGCCGTCCCGGGTGGACAGCGGCCGCACGCCGTAGAACGCCCGATTGATGATGGAGTTGCCGTCGATGACCATGCACTTCATAGCGCTGCCCCCTTGG
>CANRLZ010000036.1 GCA_947631595.1 uncultured Oscillospiraceae bacterium | reverse complement strand
CCGGGCAGGAAGCCCAGCCGCTCCCCGGCCTCCACGGCGGGGCGGGTGAGGATGATGCGGTTGACCTGCTTGTCCCGGAAGGCGGCCACCGCCGCGGCCACCGCCAGGTAGGTCTTGCCCGTGCCGGCGGGGCCGACGCCCAGGGTGACGGCGTTTTTGGCGATGGCCTCCACATATTTCTTCTGGCCGATGGTCTTGGCCTTGATGGGCTTGCCCTTGGCGGTGACGCACAGCACGTCCGCGGCGATCTCGCCGATCTTGTCCTCCGCCCCCGCCCGGACCAGCTCCAGCACGTAGCGCACCGTCTGGTCGTTGATGCTCTCCCCCCGGGCGGAGAGGGCCAGGAGGCCCTGGATGGCCTTGGTGGCCAGGAGCACGTCCTCCGCCTCGCCGGAGACTTTCAACTCCGAGTCGCGGGAGACCACCGCCACATGGAGCGCCTGCTCCAGCACGCGGATATTCTCGTCAAAGGAGCCGAAGAGGTTCACCGCCTCCTCCATGCGCTCCATGCTGATGCTCTGCTCGATCATGCGCGCTCGCCTCTTTTCTCTGGTGTGTCCGGCCTATTCCTCCACGGTCAGGCCGATCTCCTGTTCGCACTCGGCCAGGAGGGTGAGGGTCAGCAGTCCGTCCGCCCGGTCCAGCTTCCAATCCGTCCGCAGGACCTCTCCCCCGTCCACCACCTGCTCCAGGCGGCGGGTCAGGCGATCCCGCAGGATGGCCTCCGCCTCCTCTGGGTCCACCGGGACGGCCTGGGTCTGGTACTCCCGGCAGACCACCCGCTTCAGCGACAGGGGCAGGGCCTGGCCACCGGGCAGGGACGCGGTATAGTACGAGGCTATTTTATCATACTTGGCATAGGAAATGCTACCCTTTGGATAAAATTTCACCGTCCGGCCCAGCACCTCCAGGCTCCACCGGGCGACCGCCCGGCCGGTGGGGAGCTTGGCCTCAAGCTCCAGGGGGATGGCGGCGGTCAGGGTGTGCCACGTCCGCGCCCACACCCGACCCATGGCCCGGACGGTGATGCCCCCCATGTCCCCGTTGTAGCCCACCGGCTCCTCAAAGTCCACATAGCTGTTGATGAGGGTGTCCCCCGCCGCCACCGTGTTCCCCTTTTGCACCATCTGCTGGCCCTGGGTGGCGGCCACCCGGGTGACGATGCCGGGGTATTTGGCCACCACCTTGGCGATCTTCGTCTCGTCCACCAGTTCCGGTTTGGCCACGCCCTCCCGCACCACCACCTGGCAGACGGCGCCCCGGAGGTTGACAGACGCCCAGGACAGCTCCGGGATGTCCAAAATGAGGACGTTTCCGATCTGCCGGGTGTCCAGGCCGGGGCCAAAGGCGCCGGGGCGCAGCCCCTGGGACCGGAGTTGGGCCAGGATCGCCCCGGTGGGGACCGTCTCATTCCCCACCACCTCCACGGCCCACACGAACTGGCCCAGCGCCGCCACCGCCCCCAGGCACAGCGCCAGCCCCGCCAGCAGCACATAGCGATACCGCGCCCTCCACACCAGGCCGGGCAGACCGCCCCGGCGGAGGAGTCCGGCCTGGCACCCCGCCCGCTCCGCCAGGGGCGGCACCTTGGGCCAGTCCAAAAAGGACACCCGGCAGACCCAGGTGGAGCCGTCCACTTTTCGGGGCTTCCAAAAGCCCAGGTCGCACCGGGCGCACAGGTTCAAAAATTCCTCCGGGGTCTCCCCCGTCACCTGGAACTCCACCCAGCCCCGGACCCAGTTGGCCGCCTGTCGCACGCCATCGCCCCCCCTATTCCAGCGCCACGGAGAAGATCTGCCCGGTGATGAGCAGCTCCAGGCGGTTCATCCCCTTCAGCTCCATCCCCAGCCCCCGCACCCGGATGGTCACCCGGCCGCCGCCGATGTGGATCTCCTGGGGGTCGTAGGCCAAAATGCCCCGGTGGCGCTCCACCCGGAGTTGCCGATCCCCCACCAGTTCCACCAGCGGCAGACCCGCCACCGCGTCGGCGGGCAGGGAGAAGAGCTGCGCCGCCTTTTCCGCCGGGCCTCTCCGCCGGACACGCCCCTCGGCCATGGTACGCCACCTCCTCGTCTCGGTCAGCCTATGCGCCCGACCCCTCATCCATGCCCCGGGGCGCATAGGACAAGGCGATGCCCGCATAGGCTCCGGGAGTGGAGGTGAGGCGCGGTGCTGTGGCGGATGATGCGTTCCAAATACGCCAGGGACTTGGCCCTGGGCGGCGGTCTGGCGCTGACTACCCTGGGGCTTGTGTGCTTTCCCCAGGCGTGCGTGGCGGCGGCCCGGACGGGGCTGGAACTGTGCGGGAATGTGATCATCCCCTCCCTGTTCCCCTTTTTTGTGCTGTCCTCCCTGGTGGTGGACTTGGGGCTGGCGGGGTACATCGGCCGGGCGCTGGAGGGGGTGATGCGCCCCCTCTTCCGGGTGAGCGGCGCCTGTTCCTCCGCCCTGGCCCTGGGCTTTGTGGGGGGCTATCCCGTGGGGGCGCGCACCGCCATCTCCCTCTACCGCCAGGGGATGTGCACCCGCACGGAGGCCCAGCGGCTGCTGGCCTTCTGCAACAACTCCGGCCCCGCCTTCATCCTGGGAGTGGTGGGCGCCGGGGTCTTTGCCGACAGCGGCGTGGGGCTGCTGCTCTACCTTGTGCACCTGGTCAGCTCCTGCCTGGTGGGCGTCCTCTTTCGCTTCTACGGCCCCAAAGACGAGGTGGGAAAAGGCCCCGTCCCCTCCTTCCAGGCCAAGCGCTTCACCGCCGCCTTCACCCAGGCGGTCACCGGGGCGATGAGTTCCACCCTCAACATCTGCGCTTTCGTCATCTTCTTCACCGTCATTTTGCGCCTGCTGGCCCTCTCCGGCGTCTTGGGGGCGGTGGCGGCTGTTTTGGGGCGTCTGCTGGGGCCGCTGGGGCTGACGGAGGACTGGTGCCGCAAACTGCTCACCGGCCTCATCGAACTCACCAGCGGCGTCTCCGGCCTCACCCAGGGCGGCGCCCTGACCGGCCAGGTGTCCATGGCCGCCTTCATGCTGGGCTGGGCCGGGCTGTCCATCCACTGCCAGACCCTCTCCTTCCTGGCCGACAGCGGCCTCTCCCCCTGGACCTACCTGGCCGGAAAACTCCTCCACGGCGGCGTCTCCGCCGCGTTGGTGTGGGCTTTGGCGCGGCTCTTTCCCCCCGCGGCCCCGGTGGGGGCCATCCTGAGCCAGCAGGTGGACGCTATGGCCGACCTGGACTTCCCCACCGCGTTCACCGGCTCGGTGTGTCTGGCCTGGTGCCTGCTGCTGGTGTTCTTCTTTTTTTCTGTTTTCAGTGGAAAACGACAAAAAGATATGCTACAATAGACCCAGCTATGAAAAACCACAGGCTGGGAGGCTTGCGCCATGCTGTTTCAACATAAGATCGAACCCCGGTGTACTTACTGCAAGCGGGGCCGTCCCCTGGAGGACGGTCAGGTGGTCTGCCCCAAGCGCGGGATCATGTCCCCCAGCGGGAGCTGCCGGTCTTTCTCCTACGACCCCCTGAAGCGCGTCCCGCCCCGCCCCACCGCCGCCCCGGCGATCCCGGCGGGGTCTCTGGAGGATTTCACGCTGTAAACAAGACAAAAGCGGCGAGCCGACGGCTCGCCGCTTTTGTCGTTATAGATAGGCCCGCATTTCCTCGGCCAGCTTTTCCTCCAGGTCGATGAGGTCCTTGGCGATGCCCTTGCTGGCCTCGTCGGCGGCCTTGTACTCGTTGAGGTACTTGCGCAGGTTCTTGACCCCCATGTTGCACCCGTCGGTGATGAGGTCGGCCACCGTCTTGTCGCTGCCCTTCATGGCCATCATGGCGTTGGTCTTCAGCCAGCTCATGCCCTTGGCCATGGGGTTGGGGTCCTTCCCGTGGTCCTGGCAGCGGTAGAGCTGGCGCTGGAGCTGCCGGTCCAGGATCTCGTGTTTCTCCTTGCTCCGCCGCAGCGCCCGGCGCAGGCCCTCGCTGTCGGCACGGTCCAGCACCTCGCCGATGGCGCTGACCCCCATCTTCACCCCCGCGTCGCACTCCCGCAGCAGACGCACGGTGTCCTGCTCGATCATGGCCACTCCCTCCTTTTGTGGAGGTAGTATGCCTCACGGGGAGAAAAATATCCCCGCCGGGCCAGGCGACGAACGCGGCCGCGTTATCCCCTCATGGTATAGTCGGGGTCGCTGTCCATGAGCTGTACCATGATCTCGGCAAATTCGGGGTCGAACTGGCTGCCGCTGCACCGCACAAGCTCCGCCCGGACCTTCTCCTGGGGCAGGGTGTCGCGGTAACTCCTGGTGGAGGTCATGGCGTCATAGGCGTCCGCCACGCAGATGATGCGGGCAAATTCCGGGATCTCGTCGCCCATGATGCCGTCGGGATAGCCCTTGCCGTCATAGCGCTCGTGGTGCCACCGCGCGCCCTGCTCGATGCCGGGCATTTCGGTGATGCTCTTCAGGATATCCGCGCCGATGGTCGTGTGCGTCTTGATGACCGCGAATTCCTCGTCGGTCAGCCGGGAGGTCTTGTTGAGCACGGTGTCGGGGATGCCGATCTTTCCGATGTCGTGCAGAAGGCCGATGATGTAGATGTCGTTCTGGTCCGCCTCGCTCATGCCGGCCTTCTCGGCGATCAGGCGCGCGTAACGCGCCACCCGCTCGGAGTGGCCGTTGGTGTACTTGTCCTTCGCCTCCACCGCCTTGGCAAGGGCCAGCACCGTCTCCCGGGACAGCCGCTCCATGCGCTCCTTGCGCTCCTCGGCGTATTTTGTCTGCCGCTTTACCTCGTCTGACAGTTTGGTCTGTAAGCGGTGGAGTTCCAGGATCCTGCCGATCCGCTGAAGCATGATGTCGGGGATGAACGGCTTTCTGATAAAGTCCATCGCGCCCGCCTTGAAGCCCTCCGTCTCGGCGCTCTGGTCGTCGTCCGCGGTGAGGAATATCACGGGGATATCCCGGAGCTTGTCGTCGGCCTTCAGCTTTTGGATCACGGCAAACCCATCCTCCTCCGGCATATGGATATCAAGGAGGATCAAGTCGGTGTGCCGGCCGCCCGAGGCCAGGAATTTCATCGCCTCTTCTCCGGAGGCCGCCGTATGGACGGCGTATTTTTTGCCCAGCAGACCTTGGGCCACCCGGAGGTTCATGGGGTCGTCGTCCACCACGAGGATGTGGGCGTTCCCGTCCTCGTCCTCCTGGCCGTCCGCGCTCTCCTCCCCGCCGCCCAGGCCGAAGGCCGCGCCGATCTTATCCGTCATCTCCTGATAGCTTCGCGCGAAGGCGCGGTGATTTGCCTCGATATAGGCCCCATCGTCCGATTTCGCCGCGGTCTCAAGGGCCTTGGCCTGCTCCGACAGGGCGCCCGCGCCGATGGAGAGGGCGGTGCTTTTTACGGAGTGGACCAGGATGCGGTAGTTTTGCCAGTCCTTGGCCTGATAGAACGTTTCGATCTGGCCGAGCTTCGACTCCGAGCGGAACATCTGAACCATGTCGCGGTATAGCTCCACGTCGCCGCCGCAGTAGCTCAGGCCCAGGGCGGTGTCCAGAAAAGCGCAGTTAGCGGGAAAATCTGCCTGCATGATCGTTTGCGCCTCCTCTTTCGGTTTGGTTTCCTGTTCCGGCTTCGGTTCCGCTTCCTGTTCCGGCTTCGGTTTGGTCTCCTGTTCCGGCGGTTCGCCTCTCTTGTCCTCGTTCCGGCGGTAGGAGACAAGGGCTTCGGGGAGGTGCTTTTTCAGCTCGTCCTCCAGCTTGTCCGGCGCGATGGGTTTTGAGATGTACCCCTCAAACCCGTAGGAGAGGTAGGTGTCCATCGCGCCGGTCACCGCGTTGGCGGTCATGGCGATGACGGTGGTATCGTCTCCGATGAGGCCGTCGCCGCGAAGGATGTTGAAGGTCTCCACGCCGTCCATATCGGGCATCATGTGGTCCATGAATATGATGTGGTACTTGTTCTTTTTCACAAGCTCGATACATTCTTTTCCGCTCAAGGCCGTATCCGGGACGATGCCCGTCCTCTTGAGCAGCCCCGCGACCACCGTCAAATTCATCTTGTTGTCGTCCACGACCAGGATGCGCGCCTCGGGGGCGTAAAGGTACTGCTCCTGCTGGTTCCTGCGCAGGCCGGCACGGTGGTGGATGTCGAACCGGCCGATCTTCTCCTCGCCGATGCGCTTTTGGCGCAGGGTGAAGTGGAAGGACGAACCCTGGCCGTAGACGCTGCTCACCTCAAGGCGGCTGCCCATCATCAAAAGTAGGTTGTGGGTGATGGGGATCCCCAGCCCCGTCCCCTCGATATTTCGGTTTCTCTGCTCGTCCAGCCGCTGGAAGGAGTCGAAGAGCTTTTCCATGTCCTCCTCGCGGATGCCGATGCCGGTGTCCCGGACTTCCACATAGAGCGTGACGTCGTCGCCGTCGGCATTCTCCCCGGTCTGCTTGACGGTGAGCTGAACCGAACCCTTTTCCGTGTATTTCACCGCGTTGGTCAGGAGGTTGGTGATGATCTGCTTGATGCGGATGTCGTCGCCGTACAGATACGCGGGGATCTCGGGGTCGATATGGAGTTCAAGGCTGAGGCCCTTCCCCGCGGCCCGGTCGGAGATGATGTTCACAAGGTCGCCGATCATGGTGGCCGTCTCATATTTGACGGGGATGATCTCGATCTTGCCGTCCTCGATCTTGGAGAAATCCAGGATCTCGTTGATCAGCGTCAAAAGGGTGTTGCCCGCGCTGCTGATGTTCAGCGCGTATTCCTCGATGGCCTCGTCCCGGTTTTCCCGCTGCACCATCTCGTTCATGCCCAGGATGGCGTTGATGGGCGTGCGTATCTCGTGGCTCATCCGCGCCAGGAAGCTGGACTTCGCCCGGTCCGCGGCGGCGGCGGCGGAAGCCGCTTTTTTGAGGTCCTCGTTGGCCTGATTTTGCTTTTGCATCATTCGCGTGATCAGCGTGTTCACCGCGAAAATACAAATGCTGAACAGCACCAGATACAGCAGGGCATACTGGATCACGCCCCCGTACATCATCCAGATATCTTTCAGCACGATGATGCTGAAATCCGAGATCTCGTCGTTGATGACAAGGCACATACGCAGCTGGCCGTCATAATCCTTGATGGGCCGGATGGTGTTTTTGCTCCTGCTGTACACGTCGGAATAGGGGAGGTCGCTGATGTTGACGAATTTATCGTTGTACACCCGGTAGTCGGGGTTGGGGTGGTCGATGACCTACCCGTCCTTGTCCACGAGGAAGGCGTACCCGTTCTCCGCCTGGTTGCTGCTGAGGATGTTCGTGAGCACGTCCAGGTAGAAGTCCACCGCGAACACGCCCAGGAACTGTTTGCCGCTGCCGGCGTAGACGGCCTTGGAGAAGGTGATGCAGTATTCGCCGGTGCGCGCGTCGTAATAGGGTTCGGTGATGTTGTAGTCGTCCGCGGCCAGAGCGTCGATGTACCACTGGCGCTCCTCCTCCACGTAGTCCTCCGCCGGGACCCAGCCGTTGTTCATCACCATGGGGTGGCCGTGGGTGAAGGCAGGGTTGGCGATGTAGGTGGCGGAGATGCCCGGGTAGTGGCGGGTGATCTCGTCGAGGTATTTGACCATTCCATCGTAATCCTTGAGCATCTCGGGGTTTGCGGAGATGGAATTGACAAACATATTCAAGATGCTCTCCTGCTCGGTCACCCAGTTGTTGATCTGATAGCTGTACTCGCCCGCCTCCTCCAGCATTTTGGAACTGGCGCTGCTGATGTAGAGATAGGAGCTGAGAAAGATGGAGGTGAGCATGGTGACCACCAGCATGATCATGATGAGCGAACGGAAAAAGTGCTGTCCCCGTTCGGTGAGGTTGACCCGCTTTCGCCCGGCCTTTTCGTCGGCGCGCGCATCGTCCCTGGAGGAGACGATATCGGAGTAATAGAGGATATTGTTGATCATCTCGCCCAGATTGGCGGCCTCCAGGCGTATCATCTCCACCGGCCCCGTGTCTGTGACGCCGTCCTTCATGGCGTCGGCACATTCCGATATCTTGCTCAGGGGCGCGCGGAATTTATCCGACATATTGGAGATAAATTCGTCCCTGTATTTCAGCGCGTTCTCCGCGCGGCAGCGCTCCCGGTAGCCCATGATGTAGAATACCGCGATCACGGCCACCAGGGCGATGATGATGACCGAATTCAGGATCAACTGCGCGTAGGCGTCCTTATAGAGTTCAAAACGGCTGATCTTCAGCAGAAGATACCAGTCATTTTCCGTGCAGCTTCCGAAGATGATCCCGCCGTCGTGGCTCTCGGTAACGGCGGAGCCGGAGTTGGCGGAGATGCGCAGAAACGCCTCGCGGTAATCGGCGTATCGATCTGAAATTTTCTCTCCCACAACGGATTCGTCGGTGTATCCGGCGATGGTGCCGTCGCTGTTCACGATCATCGCGTCGCCGTAGTCCTCGCCGCTCATTTTGGAGATATAGGACTGGATGTCGCTCATGTTGTAGTCCATGCCCAGCAGGAACTTGCCGCCGTCAAAGGACGCGGCCACCGTAAAGCACATCCCGTCGGTAAACGCGTCCTTATACACCGACGAGATATACTCCTCATCGGCGGGGGCGGACATCAGCGCCTTGTACCAGTCCCGGTCCTGGAGGACATAGTCCTCGGGCGTGTCCATGTCGGAGATCAGCACCCGTCCGTCGGGGGTGGCGCAGAAGATGTTCAGACACGCCTTGCCGGTGGAGGCGATCTCCTTTTTCTTCTCCTCGGAGAGGAAGTTGCGCAGGTCCTCCTCGGTGTAGCCCTGCTCCATCCGCTCCGACAGGCGCGTGCCGATCTTGTTGAGGGACTTGGTGCACACGTCAAGGCGGTTCTGAAGATTTGCCGTGACCAGCTCGATGCGCATACGCCCCAGCTCTTCGGTCTGACTGCTGTTCGTCCTGATCATAATGAACAGATTGACGATCAGCACTACAATGACCGCCATCGCGATCAGTGCGATGGGCAGATATAATGGCCGTTTCGACCGTTTTTTCATTCATTTACCGCATTGTCTGCCCATATTTTAAGGTATATCAAAATATTCGACTCGTTTTCGCCCCACCTGGGGTCAAAAAGGCCCCCGGACTTGACAGGCCGGGGGCGGCGGGCCTATAATGAAAGTCCAAACAGCATGGTGACCTCGCCTCTGTCCCCCGGCAGAGGCGGGGATGAGGGAATCCGGTGGGAACCCGGAGCAATACCCGTTGCCGTATGCATGGGAGGACGCCGTTCATGGCGCGAGCCGGTCATTGGGAGCGATCCTGAGAAGGCGGAGCGGCGGCCGCGGGGCCATGGCCCCAAACTGTGCGAGCCGGAAGACCTATCATGCTCACAGGGGTTCGGATCAGCGCGCCCAGGCGCACGTCGCGGAAAAGTCGGCCGCGGCAGACCTTTTATGGTCTGCCGCGGTCTTTTTTGTCTGGCGCGTCCGGCCAAATTCTCCCATTACGGGACCATGATGAAGGAGGAGTTTTTATGCAAAAGACAAGCACACGGATCCTGGCCCTGGCCCTCGCCCTGGCGGTACTGCTGGGGCTTCTGCCCGGGGCCGCCGCGGCGGGGGGCGCGCTGGAGGGACTGGGGACGGAGGAGAGTCCCTACCTCATCGCCGACGCGTCCGACCTGGCGGCGTTCCGGGACCTGGTGAACGCCACCGCCTCCAGCGCCGCCTGGGCGAAGCTGACCGGGGATATCGACCTGGCCGGCGCGGCGTGGGACCCCATCGCCCCCGCCAGCGGCTATGTGACCGAGGCCTACGCCGGGACCTTTGACGGGGACGGCCACACCATCTCCGGGCTGTCTGTGAGTGCCACTACCGCAAACCAGGGTCTGTTTGGCGTCATCAATGGGGCGACCATTCAAAACCTCACGGTGAAAGGCGATGTGCGTTCTTCCAAAGGCTATGTTGGCGGTATTGTGGGCAAAGTCCAACAAGGAACGGTCACAAACTGCGGCTTTTTTGGCACGGTGACGACCACCGCCACCGGCAGCACCGCCTATGCCGGCGGCATTGCAGGCTCTGCGGGCAACACCGCTTCCCAGACGGCTGCCATCCAGAACTGCGTCAGCGGCGCCGAGGTGACCGGCGGCGTCTCCGGCGGCATCGTTGGCTACGGAAAATACCTGACCCTCGCAAACTGCTACAACACCGGCGCCATCTCCGGCTCCAGCCGTGCCGGTGGTATCGCCGGTCAACTGCAAAACAACTGCAAAGCCTCTTATTGCTATAACATCGCCACCGTGTCCGGCAGCGGCACCGCCGCTGACATCTGCGACTTTCTCTATACTTCCGCCTCCCTGGATCACTGCTATTATCAGACCGCTCTCAGCGGCGCCGGGGCCGGCACAACAGAGAACTGCGAACAGATCACCACCCCGGCAGACCTGTTGGACAAGCTGGGAGAGGCCTTCGCGGCGGACGAAACCGGCGTGAATAACGGCTGGCCCATCCTCGCCTGGCAGGCGGGGGCGGCCCCGACCCCCAAGGATCCCCATATCGAGATTGCCGGGGCCGCTCCGCTGTATATGGTGAACAGCGGCCCCCAGCCCACCGTCACCCTGACGGCCCGGTGGGTGGACATGGAGGAGACGCCGGTGACCTGGTCGCTGCTCCGCGGCCAGGACGTGGTGTCGCTGACCTACCCGGAGGGCGCGGGGGAAAATCACGAGAGCGTCGTCCTCCAGGCCCTGGCTCCCGGCTACGCCGCCGTCCAGGCCCAGACCGGCGACTACACCGCCCAGGCGGAGATCGCCGTCTACCCCTTCGTCACCACCGGGGAGATCGCCGGCACCGTGGCCGCAGGCCGGACGGTCCAGGCCCAGGTGAACGTCCTGGGCGGCGGGGAGTACGACTACGAGACCTTCCCAGCGCTCCAGTTCCAGTGGCGGGTGCTGTCCGGGGAGGACTATTCCAGCGGCAACACCGCCAATTACCAGGACATCCCCGGCGCCACCGGCCGGGCCTACACCATCCCGGAGGAGTTGGCGGGGGACTACCTCTCCTTCCGGGCCAGTTACGGCGGCGAGAGCGTGACCCCCAACCGCACCTACCCCATCGCCACCGCCGCCTGGGGTGCCCTGATGGACGACAGCGCCGCCCTGGACCTGCCCGATGAACTCTGGGAGGCCGCCCCCCTGACCCTGCCCTCGGCGGGGGCGGCGGGTTCGGCCATCACCTGGGAAAGCGACCGCCCCGACCTCATCGACCCCGCCACCGGGGCGGTCACCCTGCCCCAGCCGGGGAGCGAGGATGTCCGCGTCACCCTCACCGCCACCCTGACCTTCGGCGGCGAGGAGACCACCCGCGCCTTCTCCCTCCTGCTCCACGCCCGTCCCCGTGGCCCACAGGACGACCTGGCCGACGCGGCGGCGGCTTTGGGAGAGTGGTACAGGCTGTGCCCCGTCTACGGCGTGGACGACGATGTGGACACCATGCTGGCCCGTGACCTGGCCGACCGGGGGTTTGAGGAGATCGGCGTGGCGGTGAAGGCGGTGGAGGAGGTCTACGGCGGGGCGGCCATCGCCCCGGACGGCGGCCTCACCTACTTCTACGCCGACCCCAACACCGCCCCCGCCGTCCCCATGGGCAGCTTCCAGGTCACCTTCACCCTGTCCAAGGGCGGCGCCAGCCTGGACTACGGCCCGGTGAGCGTCCTCGTGCCCTGGGACGTGGAGCGGGTGAAGGAGACCATGCGGGCGGAGATCCTGGACAAGGTGGAACTGGGGGGTGACCCCGTCACCGCCGACCTCTCCCTGCCCCGTGTGGTGGACGGCAAGCGGTGGACGCTGATCACCTGGACCTCCTCCGACCCGGACGCCATCTCCGTCAGCGACCGGGATCAGTCCACCGCCGACACCCTCTTTGACCCATATGTGGGCGTGGTGACCCCAGGGGAGACGGACAAGACGGTGACCCTCACCGCCGCCTTCACCTTCCAGCTCACCGGCGACGTCACCGGCCGGGAGGAACCCATCGTCCTCTACAAGGTCTTCCCCGTCACCGTCCCGGCCCTGGAGAAGATCCAGGCTGACCGCATCCGGCAGGAGCTTCTGGCCAAGCTGGACCGGGGCTTTGCCGCCAAGGGGTTGACCAACGCGGTGACCGGGGCGCGGCTGGAACCGGACGAGGACGGGGTCTACACCGTCGCCCACGACGTCCAGCTCCCCACCACCGGGGACTTCGGCGTGGACGGCAAGGACTACCCCGTCACCATCACCAGCGACAACGAGGCCGTAGTCCAGACCCCCGGCGTCCGCAACGCCGCCCGAGTGACCGTCCTCCGCCCCGGCGTGGGGCAGCCCGACGGCCTCGCCACCGTCACCGTCACCCTGGCCGACCGGGACACCGACCTCACCGCCTCCCGCTCCTTCACCCTCCGGGTCCCCGCCCTGACCCGAGAGGAGGTGGACGGGGAGTTGGCCCTGATGGCGCGGGTCCGGGCGGCCTACTTCGACGGCATCCGGGGGAGAACGCCGCCCGGGACGACGTGCGGACCGACCTGGCGCCCTTCCTGGAGGTCTATGAAAACGAGAGCGGAGAGCTGGTGTGGGTCCGGGACAGCCGGGATCAGACGGGCCACGGCATCGTCCCCACGCCCATAGAGGGCTGGGAGGATCTGGAGCTGTGGCGGCTCTTCAAGTCCAGCAACCCCAACGTGGTCAGCCATGAGACCCTGCGGGTCACCCGCCAGGAGCAGGCCAAGGCGGTGACCGTCACCAGCTATCTCTCCAGCGAGACCCTGGGCCGCTACGGAGAGTTGTATCACTGCGACCCCGACACCTACGCCCAGTACGCCGACCTCGCCGGGCTATACTACCAGGAGGTCACCACCGACGCCGCCGTCCCGGCGGAGACAGCCCGCGCCGCCGCCCTCTCCCAGTCCGGGGCCATGGTGGTCCGCGGCCTCCGCGACCCGGACAGCGCCGTCCCCGTAGCGGAGACCCTGGACGTCTCCTTCGTCCTCACCGGGCTGGACGGCCAGGTGTGGATCCCCGCCACCGCCTACACCGGCCTGGACGAGGCGTCCACCGTCTACGACCTGTTCACCCGCTCCCTGACCGACCACGGCTGCACCGCCGTGCGGGAAAAAGGCACCTACATCGTCTCCGTCTCCGGCGCACAGGGCACCCTCGCCGAGAAGCAGTACGGCCCCCGCTCGGGCTGGATGTACCGGGTCAACGGCGCGATCCCCCAGGTCTACATGGGCGCCTGCCCCCTCCACGACGGCGA
>CANRLZ010000035.1 GCA_947631595.1 uncultured Oscillospiraceae bacterium | reverse complement strand
CCCGTGTGCAAGCTCATGGACTACGGCAAGTACCGCTTCGAGCAGTCCAAGCGGGACAAGGAAGCCCGGAAGAACCAGCACGTGGTTGAGATCAAGGAGATCCGTATGTCCCCCGGCATCGACGTCGGGGACTTCAACGTGAAACTCCGCAACGCCCAGAAGTTCCTGGGCGAGGGGAACCGGGTGAAGGTCACCGTCCGCTTCCGGGGCCGGGAGATGGCCCACACCGAGATCGGCCGGGACCTGCTCCTCAAGTTCGCCCAGGAGTGCGCCGAGACCGCCAACCTGGACAAAGACCCCAAGCTGGACGGTCGGCACATGAGCATCTTCCTCGCCCCCAAGGCCAAGGAGGAAAACCAGAAGAAAAAGCAGCCCAAGCCCCAACCCCAGAGCGTTCCCGAAGAAACTAAAAGTGAAGGAGACAGCGAAAATGCCTAAGATCAAGCTCAAGACCCACTCCGCGTCCAAGAAGCGCTTTAAGCTCACCAAGACCGGCAAGGTCAAGCGGGCGCACGCCTACAAGTCCCACCTGCTCAACGGCCACGGCAAGACCACCAAGCGCAAGAGAGGCCTCCGCGCCGGCGCCTATGCCGACGTTACCAACGCCGCCACCATCAAGCGCATGATCCCCTACAAATGATCGAACCCACCTTTACCAAGATATAGGAGGCTTTTCAAGATGGCTAGAGTCAAAGGCGCGATGATGACGCGCAAGAGAAGAAATAAGGTCCTCAAGCTGGCCAAGGGCTACTGGGGCGCCAAGTCCAAGCACTTCAAGATGGCCAAGGAGCAGGTGATGAAGTCCGGCCAGTACGCCTATGTGGGCCGCCGGCTGAAGAAGCGCGACTTCCGTCAGCTCTGGATCACCCGCATCTCCGCCGGGTGCAAGGCCAACGGCATGAACTACTCCACCTTCATGAACGGCCTGAAGAAGGCCAATGTGCAGATCGACCGCAAGATGCTGGCCGAGCTGGCCGTGAACGACAAGGCCGCCTTTGCCCAGCTGGTGGAGCTGGCCAAGACCCAGAAGTAAAAACGCGCGTGGGGGGAGAACTTCGTCAGGAAGTCCTCCCCCCGCTTTTCCCCGGCGACCCCGCCGGGGCCGGACGAGAGAACAAGGAGGAGAGAGCATGAATAAGGTCTTACAGCGGATCTGCGCGGTGCTGCCCGCCGTGCTGCTGCAACTTCTGTGGCTGTACGCGCTGTGTACCTGGCTGGCCCCTTGGGCGGCGGCCATCGACCTGGTTTTGTCCATCCTGGCCTTTCTGTTCGTGCTCTACCTCATCACCAAGCAGGGGGAGAGTACCTACCAGATCCTCTGGCTGCTGGTGATTTTTACCTTCCCTCTCACCGGCGCGATCCTCTACCTGCTCTTTGGCAACAAGCGCGCCACCAAGCCCCTCCAGCGGAAGCTGGACCGGGCGGAAAAGCTCCCGCCGGACCCCAGGGACCCGGCGCCGGCCTACGCGGCGCTCACCGGGGAGAACAAGCGCCTGGCCCAGACCTTCCGCTGGCTGGCGGACAGGACGGGCCAGCCGCCCCAGGTGAACCGGGGCGCGGTGTACTACCCCCTGGGGGAGGAGATGTTCCCCCATATGCTGGAGGAGCTGCGGCGGGCGGAGCGGTTCATCTTCGTGGAGTATTTTATCATCGAAAACGGGCTGATGTGGGACTCCATGGTGGAGATCATGGCGGAGAAGGCCGCCCAGGGCGTGGACGTGCGGGTGCTGTACGACGACCTGGGCAGTATCTCCACCTACACCAAACAGGACGGGGAAAAACTCCGCCAGAAGGGGATCCGATGCGTGTCCTTCAACCCGCTGGTGGTGGTGCGGGGCACGCTGAACTGCCGGGACCACCGCAAAATGCTCATCATCGACGGGCGGGTGGCCTTCAGCGGCGGGGTGAACCTGGCCGACGAGTATATCAACCAAGTGGAGAAGTTCGGCCACTGGAAGGACATCGGCTTCCGGCTGACCGGGGAGGCGGTGGGGAGCTATACCCGGATGTTCGCGGAGTTCTGGAACGCCTTCGCCGGGGAGCGGGTCCCGGACGCGTACCTCACCGCCCCCGCCCCGGCGGGCGCGGCGGACGGCTGCGTGCTCAGCTACTACGACTCCCCCCTTCGCCCCGACGCGGCCAGCAACGAACTGTATATCGACCTGCTCTCCCAGGCCCAGGACACGGCCTGGTTCTACACCCCCTACCTGATGCCGGGCCACGCGCTTCTGGACGCCTTCATCCGCGCGGCGCGGCGGGGGGTGGACGTGCGCATCATCGTGCCCGGCGTGCCGGACAAAAAGCTGGTGTATCGCATGACCCGGAGCTATTACCCCGTGCTTTTGGAGGCGGGGGTGCGGATCTTCGAGTACACCCCCGGCTTCGTCCACGCCAAGGCCAGCCTCATCGACGGGGTGGTGGGCACGGTGGGGACGGTCAACCTGGACTACCGCAGTCTGTTTCTGCACTTTGAGAACAACTCCCTGTTCTACCGCGCCTCCCTCCTGGACGACTTGGGGGCGGACTTCCTGGCCACCCAGGAGAAGTGCGTGGAGCGGACGGTGGAGAACATCGGACGGAGCTTTCGCAAGTGGCTGGTGGACGGGATCCTGCGGATCTTCACCCCCCTGTGCTGAGGGCCGATCCGCCCCCAGCCTCACCCGAACGCGAACAGGCAGGACAGCCCAACCGGGCCGTCCTGCCTGTTTTTTGGAAATCTGTCAGGGGAGGGGCGCACCGGCGGCCACCGCCTCCGCGGCCTTGATGCCGTCGGCGGCGGCGGAGGTGATGCCCCCGGCCCAACCGGCGCCCTCGCCGCAGGGGTAGAGGCCCCGGAGAGGGGACTGGAGGTCGGCGCCCCGGAGGAGCCGCACCGGGGAGGAGGAGCGGGTCTCCACCCCCGTGAGCAGGGCCTGAGGGTGGTCGAACCCCCGGAGCTTCCGGCCCAGGAGGGGGATGGCCTGGCGCAGGGCGCGGGACACAAAGGGCGGCAGGCACCGCTCCAACTCGGCTGCCCGGACTCCGGGCCGATAGGTGGGGGAGAGGGGGCTTTTCAGGGTGGGCTGTCCGCCGTCCAGGAAGCTGCCCACCGTCTGGCCGGGGGCGGTAAAGCCGCCGCCGCCCAGCTGATAGGCCAAAGTTTCCCATTGATGTTGAAACCGGAACCCGGCCAGGGGGTCGCCGCCGGAGAAGTCGGCGGGATCCACCCCCACCAGCAGCCCGCCGTTGATATTGGCCCCGTCCCTGGCCCGGAGGCTCATGCCGTTGGTGACCACCGTCCCCTCCTCCGAGGAGGAGCAGACCACCTGCCCGCCGGGGCAGACGCAGAAGGAGAACACCCCCCGGCCGTCGGGGAGGTGACAGGCCAGCTTGTAGTCCGCCGGGGGGAGCTGTTCCCAGGCGGGGCCGTACTGGGCCTGGCTGAGGGCGGCCTGGCTGTGCTCAATCCGCAGCCCCAGGGCGAAGGCCTTGGGTTCCATGGCCACCCCCTGGGCGTGGAGCATGGTGAAGGTGTCCCGGGCGGAGTGGCCGGGGGCCAGGATCAGCGCGTCGCAGGGCAGGGCGTACTCCCCCTGCGGGCCGGTCACCCGAATGGCGTGGAGGGCGCCGTTTCGGACGGACAGGCCGGAGAAGAGGCTGGAAAAGCGCAGGTCGCACCCCAGGCGCAGCAGTTCCGCCCGGAGGTTCTGGAGGACGGTGAAGAGCACGTCGGTGCCCACGTGGGGCTTTTGGACGTAGAGGATGTCCTCCGGCGCGCCGAAGGCGGCGAAGGTCTCCAGCACGGTTCGCACCCGTGGGTCGTGGATGCCGGTCTGGAGCTTGCCGTCGGAGAACGCCCCCGCGCCCCCCTCGCCGAACTGAACGTTGGACTGGCCGTCCAGCGCCCCCGCCGACCACAGCCGCTCCACATCCCGCCGCCGCTCCTCCACCGGGCGACCCCGCTCCAGCACGATGGGCGGCAGCCCCGCCCGGGCCAGAAAGAGGGCGGCGAACAGCCCGGCGGGGCCCATCCCCACCACCACCGGCCTGGGCCTGTCGGCCTCCCGGCGAACGGGGGGAAAGACGTAGGGGGTCTCCGCCACCGCCGTCACCTTGCCCCGCGCCTTGGCCAGCGCCCTCTCCTCGTCGGGCAGGGCGCAGCGCACGGCGCAGACGTAGTGCACGTCCCCCTTGCGCCGGGCGTCCACCGACTGCCGCCACAGCGTCAGGGGCGGCAGCTTCCCCTCCGGGATGCCCAGGGCCTTCGCCGCCCCGGCGCGCAGCTCGTCCATCCCGCCGCCCAGGGGGAGGTACAGATCGGAGATCTGGAGCATAACGATCCCTCCTGAAAAGAAAAGCGCCGGTCCATCGGACCGGCGCTTCGCGTCTCTCAGAGCTTTTCTTCCAGCTTGGCGCTCTTGCCCACGCGGCCGCGCAGGTAGTAGAGCTTAGCCCGGCGGGCCTTGCCGTGACGGACCAGCTCGATCTTCTCCACCGCGGGGGCGTGCACGGGGAAGACCTTCTCCACGCCCACGCCGAAGGAGACGCGGCGGACGGTGATGGTCTCGGCGATGCCGCCATGCTTCTTGGCGATGACCACGCCCTCAAAGACCTGGATACGCTCCCGGGAACCCTCGCGGATGCGCACGTGCACCCGGACGGTGTCGCCGATCTCGGCGGCGGGGACGTTGTCCTGCTTCATGTTTTTCTGGTTAAAGACTTCCATCATATTCATTGGGGGATCTCCTCCTTGTATTCAGGCGTTCATGGGCGTTTCGCGAACCCCAGAGGACCACCCTTTATTCAGGCCATAATAGACTACCACACTTCTCCGGAAATTGCAAGCCTTTTTTTCAAAAAACCGGAGAAAAAGTGGGAGAGATCGCCCTCAGTAGCGCAAGATCAAGTCGTCCACGTCCTGGAGGTCGGTGGGGGAGAGGGAGTAGAGGCCCTGGCTGTCCGGGGAGACCAGCACCAGCTTGGTGACGGCGGGGTCGGTGGTGATGTTGTCCAGCCGGGCGAAGAGGTAGTCGTACACCGCCTGTGCCCAATCCCCGTAGTAGAGTTCCCTCGCCTGGCGCAGCGCGGCGGCGTCCATGGTCTGGCTCTCCTCGTCGCCGGGGAGTGAATGGGTCTGCGCAAACTCCTTTCGCAGCGCGGCAAAGCCGTCGTCATAGGCGGCGGCGAAGAAGGCCACGGGGGTGACGGACAGCTCCACGCAGTACCGCCCGCCCTCCAGGGGGGTGGCGGAGAGGACGGTGTGCCCCGCCTTTTGGTACACCCGCTCCAGCAGGGCCAAAAAATTCTCCCGCAGATCGTCGGAGACGTACCTGTCTTCCAGCTCGAAGCGGGGCGCCAGCCGCTGGGTGTACTCGGCGGACAGATTTCCCCGGAAGCGCTGCTCCGCCTGGGCCTGGTCGTGGTCCACCAGGGTGAGGTAGGCGTCCTGGGGCGCGCCGGTGTACGTCTCGTCCAGCACGCCCTGAACGTAGGTCACGGCGTTGGTGCGGCTGATCTCCGACTGGGTGGTGGCGCATCCGGCGCACAGGCAGAGGGCGGCAAGGGCAAGGGCAGCCCATCGCCGCCTCATGCCTTGGCCTCCCCGCACACGTCAAAGATAGCCTGGGCGAAGATCTTGGCGCTGAGGATGAGGTTGTCCACGCTGGCCTGCTCGTTGGCGGCGTGCATTTTGGGGTCGAAGCCGGGGAAGTCGCAGCCGAAGGCCACGCCGCCGGGGATGTCGTGGACGTAGGTGCCGCCGCCGATGGCCAGGGGCTTGGGGTCGGGAACGCCGGTGTAGAGGCTGTAACAGCGCAGGAGGGTCTGGACGAAGGGGGAGTCCGCCGGCACCCGATGGAAGGGGGTCATCCCGCCGTCGGCGGTGACTTCAAACCCGTGCTGGGCCAGGGCGGCCTCGCACACCGCCTTGCAGTTCTCCTCGGTGGAGGTGACGGGGAAACGGGAGTCGAATTTGGCGGTGAAGCCCTTGTCGTCCATGGAGATCAGGGCCAGGTTCAGGGTCAGCTCGCCGCTCTCCTCGTCGCTCTTGGCGATGCCCAGGGCCTTGCCCCGGGTGTCCCCGAAGGGGAAGAGGCCGCGCAGGGCGGTCACCGCCCGGGTGGAGGCGCAGTCGGCCAGGGGGAGGCGGGCCAGGACCTCCAGCAGGGCCTGGATGGCGTTGATCCCCGTGTCCGGCATGGCGGCGTGGGCGTTCTTGCCGTGGCAGAGGAAGCGGGCGCCGCCGGGGACGGCCTCCACCTCGAACTTCGCCCCCGTGATCTTCTCCGCCTGGCGGCACAGGGACTCCAGGGCGGGGTCGGCGGTGAGACCGGCCACGGTGGCCTGGGCCTCCGGGGGGACGACGTTGAAGCGGATGCCGCCGGTGAATTCGGTCACCCGGGGCGTGGCCGTCTCCGCCTCCCAGCCCGCGCCGAAGTCGGGGTGGTAGTGGCCCTTCTCGATGTGGATGAGGGGGAAGTCCGCGTCGGGGGTGAAGGCGTGGGGGGCGTAGGGCTCCCGGCCGTAGTAGTACTCCAGATCCGCCGAGCCGGACTCCTCGTCGGTGCCCAGGATGAGGCGGACGTTTTTCTCCGTGCCGCCCAGCTCCCGCACCGCCTTCATGGCCAGCAGCGCGGCGCACACCGGCCCCTTGTCGTCGGACACGCCGCGGCCGTAGAGCATCCCGTCCCTGTGGACGCAGGTGTAGGGGTCGGTGTCCCAGCCGGAACCCTCCCCCACCACGTCCAGGTGGCCCAGAATGTGAAGTTCCGTCTCCCCGTCGTTGAGGTCCACGGTGCCCACGTGGTCGTGGTAGTTGGCGCCGGCGAAGCCCTCCTCCTCGCAGAGTGCCAGAGCCTCCTCCAGGGCCGCCTTAGGCCCGGGGCCGAAGGGCGCGCCGGGGGCGGGGTCGCCCTTGACGCTCTTGACCGCCACCAGGCGGCCGATCCAGCGGATGAGTTCCTGGCGGACCTCCGGGCGGTCAAACCAGGCGTCGATACGGGTCTTGTCCATGCTGTTTCCCTCCTCGTGATATTCAGCCCTGGCCGTCGGCCTGAGCGGTGAGTTGATCCAGGTATTTGTAGACGGTGTACCGGGAGACCCCCAGCCGCTTGGCCACAAAGGGCACCGACTTGCGGTAGGAAAAGGCGTTTTTCTGCTCCAGCAGGGCCACCAGGCGCATCCGGTCGGCCTTGCTGAGGGCGGGGACCGGCTTGCCCACGGCGGCCAGGCACTCGTCAAAGAGCTGTCGCAGTCCGCTCTCGCCCTCCTGCCACAAAGCGCTCTGGAGGTCGGCGTCGGCGCTCATCAGATCCACCAGAATGCGGTTGGCGAAGACCAGGGAGGTGTAGTCGAAGTCGATGCCCAGGGCCAGGTTGTAGCCCTCCCCCATGAGGTGGAAGGTGGAGGACTTGATCTGCGCCCCGGCGGGGGTGGTGGCGTAGAGGTTGACAAAATCGGTGGTCATGGCGTTGGCGTCGATGAGCCGGGTGGAGCCGAGAATGTCCGCGGTGGAACCCACCTCCCGGCCGGAGACCTGGCCGTTGTAGATGGAGAGAATGGGGTGGCTGGGGTCGGACATATCCTGCACCAGCGTCTCGCAGGAGGCGCCGAACATCTCGGCGATCCCCCTGGCGGTGCGGTCCAGAAATTCAAAGGCCCCGTCCTTGGTCACGGCGCTCGCCCCCTCCACTCTAGTTATATTGAACCTATCATACAACCAAACCGGGAAAAAAGCAAGCCAAAGCCCCGGCGCGACTTTTTTTCCAAAAGGGGTTGACAAGGCGGAAGGGCGGAACTATAATAACGAATGAACAGATGTTCATACGTTTTTTGAAGGGAGGCCGACACCGTGGACGAGAACACCGAATTTCTCCGTGCCCACGAGGCGCAGGTAGCCCGGGTGCGGGAGGAGCTGCCGGAGGACGAAGTCCTCTACGACCTGGCGGAGCTGTTCAAAATTTTCGGCGACTCCACCCGGGTGAAGCTGCTGTACATCCTCTCCCTGGGGGAGATGTGCGTGAACGACCTGGCCCAGCTGCTGGGGGTGACCCAGTCGGCGGTGAGCCACCAACTCCGGGCGCTGAAGGCCAGCAAGCTGGTGCGCTACCGCCGGGAGGGAAAGACCATCTTCTACGCCCTGGCGGACGGGCACGTGCAGACCATCCTGGCCCAAGGGCTGGAGCACGTGGAGGAGTGACCGGCGATATCCCATATTTTTTCAGGAGGAGATCAAGATGAAGAAGACCTATTCCGTTGAGGTGGACTGCGCCAACTGCGCCCGGAAGATGGAGGAGGCGGCGGGGAAGGTGCCCGGCGTGGCCGCGCTGTCCATCAACTTTATGACCCAGCGCATGAGCGTGGAGTTCGCGGAGGATGCCCAGGAGAAGCCGGTGATGCAGGCGGTGCGGAAGACGTGCCGCAAGGTGGAGCCGGATTTTGTGATCGAGCTGTAAGGGGAGGGCTTTGTGGTGACGAGACGGCAGAAAAAGACCTTGACGCGCATCCTGCTCACCGCCGTGCTGCTGGCGGCGCTGTGGTTCGTCCCGGCCGAGGGCTGGCTCAAGCTGTGCCTCTACCTCGTCCCCTATCTCCTGATTGGCTATGACATCCTCCGCAAGGCCGCCCTGGGCATCGTCCACGGCCAGGTCTTTGACGAGAACTTCCTCATGGCCATCGCCACCGTGGGCGCCTTCGTCCTGGCGTGGATCGACGGCAGCGGGGATTACTTGGAGGCCGTGGCGGTGATGCTCTTCTACCAGATCGGCGAGTGGTTCCAGAGCTACGCCGTGGGCAAGTCCCGGCGGAGCATCACCCAGCTCATGGACATCCGCCCCGACTACGCCAACATCGAGACGGACGGCAGGCTGGAGCGGGTGGACCCGGACGAGGTGGCGGTGGGCACGGTCATCACCGTCCAGCCGGGGGAGAAGGTGCCCATCGACGGCGTGGTGGTGGAGGGCGCCTCCAGCCTGAACACCGCCGCCCTCACCGGGGAGTCCGTGCCCCGGGAGGTGGCCGTGGGCGACACGGTGATCAGCGGGTGCGTGAACATGACCGGCCTTTTGAAACTGGAGACCACCCGGGCCTTTGGGGAGTCCACGGTGAGCAAGATCTTAGACCTGGTGGAAAACGCCTCCAGCCGGAAGTCCCGTTCGGAGGACTTCATCTCCCGCTTCGCCCGGGTCTACACCCCCGCGGTGTGCGCCGCGGCGCTGGCCCTGGCCGTGGCGCCGCCCCTGGCCTTGACCCTGCTGGGCCGGAGCGCGCGCTGGCCCGTGTGGCTCTACCGGGCGCTGGCCTTCCTGGTGACCTCCTGCCCCTGCGCCCTGGTCATCTCCATCCCCCTGAGCTTTTTCGCCGGGCTGGGCGGCGCCAGCCGGGAGGGGGTGCTGGTGAAGGGTTCCAACTTCCTGGAGGCGCTGTCCCAGGTGCGCCAGGTGGTCTTTGACAAGACGGGCACGCTGACCATGGGGGTGTTTCAGGTGAGCGGCGTCCACCACAGCGACCTCCCCCAGGAGAAGCTGATGGAGTACGTCGCCCTGGCCGAGAGCGCCTCCTCCCACCCCATCAGCAAGAGCATCCAGCGGGCCTACGGCCTGGAGCCGGACCGCACCCGGGTCACCGACGTGCGGGAGCTGAGCGGCAACGGGGTCATCGCCACGGTGGACGGCCGCCAGATCGCGGCGGGGAACGAGGCGCTGATGGAGAAGCTGGGCGTTCCGGCCAGCCCCTGCCACAGCGTCGGCACCATCATCCACGTGGCGGTGGACGGCGCCTACGCCGGGCACATCGTAGTCTCCGACGTGGTTCGCCCCCAGGCGAGGGACGCCCTCCGTCAGCTCAAGGCCGCCGGGGTCGCCCGCACGGTGATGCTCACCGGGGACAACGACCCGGCGGCCCAGGCGGTGGCCGCCGACCTGGGGGTGGATCAGGTGTACAGCCGGCTCCTGCCCCAGGACAAGGTGGAGCGGGTGGAGGCCCTGCTGAGTGACCAGCCCAAGGGCCAACGCCTGGCCTTTGTGGGCGACGGGGTGAACGACGCCCCTGTCCTCAGCCGGGCGGACGTGGGCATCGCCATGGGGGCCATGGGGTCGGACGCCGCCATCGAGGCCGCCGACGTGGTGCTCATGGACGACGACCTGATGAAGCTCCCCAAGGCCATCCGCCTGGCGAAGCGGTGCATGGCCATCGTCTGGCAGAACATCGTCTTCGCCATCGGCGTCAAGGTGCTGTGCCTGCTGCTGGTGGCGGTGGGGGCGGCCAATATGTGGCTGGCCATCTTCGCCGACGTGGGGGTGATGGTGCTGGCCGTACTCAACGCCATGCGCTGCCTGAAAACGCCTGAATAAAGCAAAGGATCCGCCCCGGAAAAGGCTGTCAAATCGGGGCGGATCTTTTTGTATAAAATGATATCTTGTATCTGGGGGAAAAGCTGGTACAATATATAGGTGTGTAAACGAGAGAGAGGGAGAATGACCATGACGGTGGGCTTTGACAACAACAAATATGTGGAGCTTCAGTCCGAGCACATCCAGCAGCGCATCGCCCAGTTCGGCGGCAAGCTCTACCTGGAGTTCGGCGGCAAGCTCTTTGACGACTACCACGCCTCCCGGGTCCTCCCCGGCTTCGCGCCGGACAGCAAGCTGCGTATGCTCAGCCAGCTGAAGGGCCAGGCGGAGGTGGTCATCGCCATCAACGCCGCCGACATTGAGAAAAACAAGATCCGGGGCGACCTGGGCATCACCTACGACGTGGACGTGCTGCGGCTGATGGACGCCTTCCGCTCCCAGGGCCTCTACGTGGGCAGCGTGGTCATCACCCGCTGGGCGGGGCAGACCGCCGCGGCCAACTTCCAGCGCCGATTGGAGGACCTGGGGGTGAAGGTCTACCGCCACTACCCCATCCAGGGCTACCCCCACAACATCCCCCTCATCGTCTCCGACGACGGCTACGGCCAGAACGACTACATCCAGACCACCCGCCCCCTGGTGGTGGTCACCGCCCCCGGCCCGGGCAGCGGGAAGATGGCGGTGTGCCTGTCCCAGATCTACCACGAGCACAAGCGGGGCGCCAAGGCCGGTTACGCCAAGTTCGAGACCTTCCCCATCTGGAACCTCCCCCTGGACCATCCGGTGAACCTGGCCTACGAGGCCGCCACCGCCGACCTCAACGACGTGAACATGATCGACCCCTTCCACCTGGCCGCCTACGGGGAGACCACGGTGAACTACAACCGGGACGTGGAGGTCTTTCCCGTCCTCTCCGCCATGTTCGAGAAGATCATGGGGGAGAGTCCCTACCGCTCCCCCACGGACATGGGCGTGAATATGGCCGGTTTCTGCGTCACCGATGACGACGCCGTCCGGGAGGCCGCCCGGCAGGAGATCGTCCGCCGGTACTTCGACACCCTCTGCGACCGCCGCCAGGGCAAGGGCACGGACGAGACGGTGTTCAAGCTGGAGCTGCTGATGAAAAAGGCGGACGTGACCCCCGCCATCCGCAAGGTCGTCTCCTGCGCCCGGGACAAGGCCCAGCGCACCGGCGCTCCCGCCACCGCCATCCAGCTCCCCGACGGGCGGCTCATCCGGGGCAAGACCAGCGAGCTGATGAGTCCGGCGGCCGGGGTGCTGCTCAACGCCCTGAAGGTGCTGGCCGACATCCCCAAGAAGGCCCATCTCATCTCCCCCAACGCCATCCACCCCATCCAGCACATCAAGACCGAGCACCTGGGGGCGGCCACCCCTCGCCTGAACGTGGAGGAGGTGCTCATCGCCCTGGCCATCAGCGCCACCACCAACCCCGTGGCCGGCCTGGCCCTGGAGCGCCTGGCCGACCTGCGGGGCTGCCAGTTCCACGCCACCGTCATCCTCCCCGACGCCGATCTGGCCGAACTCAAGCGCCTGGGCCTCCAAGTCACCTGCGACCCCCTCTACGAGACCAACGACCTCTACCACCGTTAGCGCGGTGGGCCAAGAGGGGGCGAAGCCCCTTCTTTGCGTTTTCCGAGGCCCGCCGCGCGCCCGATGGGCACACTTGCGGGCCGGGAGGTATTTTTTGCCAGGCGCGTGTCCTGGCAAAAAATATTTTATGACACGTTCGCGCCTGCGGCGCGAAACTCCGCGGGGCTTTTTTGACGAGCGGGGTCGCCTTTTTCCGCTTTTGTCTTGACGGACGGCGGGTGGCGGTTGTAAAATGGAAAGGATTTTTGAGCGGGCGGAAAGCCTGGTGGGGAGGGAACGGTTATGGCAGTAAAGTACATCTTTGTCACCGGCGGCGTGGTCTCCGGGCTGGGCAAGGGCATCACGGCGGCCTCGTTGGGGCGGCTTTTGAAGCAGCGGGGGCTGCGGGTGAAGGTCCAGAAGCTGGACCCCTACCTCAACGTGGACCCCGGCACCATGAGTCCCTATCAGCACGGGGAGGTCTTTGTCACCGACGACGGCGCGGAGACCGACCTGGACCTGGGCCACTACGAGCGGTTCATCGACGAGAACCTGACCGTCAACTCCTCCGTCTCCTCCGGCAAGGTCTACTGGAACGTCCTCAACCGGGAGCGGGCGGGGGACTATCTGGGGGGCACGGTGCAGATCATCCCCCACATCACCAACGAGATCAAGCGCAACATCTACACCTTGGACACCCCGGACACCGACGTGGCCATCGTGGAGATCGGCGGCACGGTGGGCGATATCGAGTCCCAGCCCTTCCTGGAGGCCATTCGCCAGGTGGCCTCGGAGCGGGGGCGGCAGAACGTGATGTTTATCCACGTCTCCCTCATCGTCTCCATCCCCGGCAGCGGGGAGTTGAAGTCCAAGCCCACCCAGCACTCCGCCAAGGAGCTGCTGAGCCTGGGCATCCAGCCCGATGTGATTATGTGCCGCAGCGACTACCCGGTGAGCCAGGAGATCCGGGACAAGATCGCCCTTTTCTGCAACATCCCCGTGGACCACGCCATCCCCAACCTCACCGCGCCCATTCTCTACGAGGTGCCCCTCATGCTGGAGCGGGAGGGTCTGGCCGACGTGGTGGTGCGGCGGCTGGGCCTCATCTGCCACGCCCCCGACCTCACCGAATGGGCCACCATGGTCCACCGGGCGAAGATGGCCACCGAGCATGTGAAGATCGCCCTGGTGGGCAAGTATGTCGCCCTCCACGACGCGTACCTCTCCGTCGTCGAGGCCCTGGCCCACGGCGGCATCGAGAACGACGTGAAGGTGGACATCCAGTGGGTGGACTCCGAGACGGTCCGGGAGGACAATGTGGCCCAGCTCCTGGACGGCTGTGCCGGCGTGCTGGTGCCCGGCGGCTTTGGCGACCGGGGCATCGAGGGGAAGATCACCGCCGTGCGCTACGCACGGGAGAACCGCGTCCCCTTCCTGGGCATCTGCCTGGGGATGCAGATGGCGGTGGTGGAGTTCGCCCGGAACGTCTGCGGTATGGCGGACGCCCACTCCAGCGAGCTGAGCCAGACCACCCGCCACCCGGTCATCGACCTCATGCCCGACCAGGTGGGGATCACCGCCAAGGGGGGCACCATGCGCCTGGGCGCTTACCCCTGCCATGTGACGGGGGAGGACACCTTCACCTACCAAGCCTACGGCGCCCTGGACCTCTCCGAGCGCCACCGCCACCGCTACGAGTTCAACAACGACTACCGCAAGGCGCTCACCGACAAGGGGATGCGTCTGGCGGGCCTCTCCCCGGACGGCCAGCTGGTGGAGATCATTGAGCTGCCCGACCACCCCTGGTTCGTGGGGGTGCAGTTCCACCCGGAGCTGAAGTCCCGGCCCAACAAGGCCCACCCCCTTTTCCGGGAGTTCGTGGCCGCGGCGAAGCGCACCCAGGCGGAGGACTGACCGCGAGGCAGGGCGAAAACGCCCTGCCT
>CANRLZ010000034.1 GCA_947631595.1 uncultured Oscillospiraceae bacterium | reverse complement strand
CCGGTGGGGCCGATCAGGGCGGAGGGGCAGCAGGGCGCGGGGGGCGGGCTGGGCGGACAGGTGGGCTGGGTCGGGGCGCCACAGGCGGTGCAGCCGACAGACTCCAGGAAGCGCAGACGCTCCCGCTCCTCGGCCGCCCGTTCGGAGGAATAATAACGGTTCATGTTCTTCTCCTTTGCGCGTGGCATGGTTGACTTGTGTGGCAAGGGCCACGACCCATCCTATGCGCCGCGGCCCGTCTCTGCCCCCGCTGGGCAAAAAAGGGCCTCGCCCCGTGGGGCGAGACCCTTTTCGCTGGGAAAAATCGTCAGGCGTTGCCCTTTTGCGCCCGATCCTCCTGGATCAGGAGCTTGACCGCCTCCACGCCCACCTGGATGGCGGCCTGGAGGTCGTGGCTCTCCCGGATGTCCAGCCCGGCCTTCTCCCGCTCCTGGTTCCAGATCACGTGGAAGCAGGAGCCGCAGCGCACGCCACGGGCGGCGGCCACGGTGAAGAGGGCGGCGGACTCCATCTCGCTGGCCAGGACGCCCAGGGCCAGCCACGCCTGCCACTTGCGCTCCAGCTCGTCCGCCACCGGCATGGTCTGGGGGGAGTGTTGGCCGTAGAAGGAGTCCTTGCACTGCACCACCCCGGCGTGCCAAGGCTTGCCCAGGGTCTGGGCCGCCCGCACCAGGGCGGAGGTGACCTGGAAGTCGGCCACGGCGGGGAACTCCAGGGGGGCGTACTCCCTGGACGTGCCCTCCATGCGCACCGCGCCGGTGGCGATGACCACATCGTCGCTGCGCACCTTCAGGGCCATACCCCCGCAGGTGCCCACCCGGACGAAGGTGTCCGCCCCCAGCTGGACAAGCTCCTCCATGGCGATGGCGGCGGAGGGGCCGCCAATACCGGTGGACACCACCGAGACGCGCTCCCCCAGGAGGGTCCCGGTGTAGGTGGTGAACTCCCGGTTGGACATGACGTGCTCCGCCCCGTCCAGCCAGGCGGCGATCTTCCCGCACCGGCCGGGGTCGCCGGGGAGGATGCAGTACCGCCCCACGTCCCCGGGCACCATGTTCAGATGAAAGGCCCGCTCCCGCTTTTGCATTCCGCTCCACCCTCTCTGGTCTGGTTTTGCCTTTAGTTTACGGTGGCGCCCGGTAAAAGTCAAGGCCGTCCCGGCAAAAAAGCCGGCCGCGAAGGCGGCCGGCTTTTGGCACGCGGGTCAGCTCTGGCGGCTCCGGGGGATGAGGAGCAAAACGCCCTCCAGGTTCTCCGGGTCAGGAAGGTCGTTGGCGGCCAGGATGTCCGCCTGGGCGGCGGAACAGGCCTTGGCGATGTCCCACAGCGTCTCCCCCTTCTGCCCCAGGCGCAGGCGCACCGAGGGCAGCGCCTCGTCCCCCTCCCGCTCCTCCGCCTGGAGGGCGGTGACCGCCTCCAGGGTGTGGGGCACGGTGGTGAGGTAGGCAAAGCGCACCGGCACCCGCAGCTCGATCCCGCCGGCGGCGGCCAGCGCCTGCACCTCCCCGGCCAGGGCGCACCGGCACCGGCTCTCCCCGCCCGCGGGCAGGGCGATCCGGGCGGACGCCTCCACCGTCCGCGCCAAGGCCCGGAGTTGGCCGGACTCGTCGGTGTAGAGAACGCGCACCCACGCCTGGGCGGTGAGCACCCCCTCGCGCTCCTCCCGCCGGACCTGGCAGGGGCCAAGGGTGACGGCGCAGTCCTCCACCTGGCGGGGCGGCTCCTCCGTCTCCAGCACCTCCCGGCACAGCTGGTTCACCCCGCTGTCCTCCCAGAGCTGGGTGAGGGTCACGCTCTGGCGCTCCACGGCCAGGGCGTGGGTGGTGGAGTAGGCGTCGGAGAAGAGCATGACCGACCGATCCTGGCGCACCACCGCCTGGGCCAGCAGCTCCATGTGGACGCTGAGGGTACGGCCATCCTCGTCCCCGGCAAGGGTGACCTGGCTCTCCCGCTCGGCCAGCTCCACGGCGCAGCTCCCCTCCTCCTCCACCCCCTCCAGCTCCATGAGCTGGGAGAAGGGCAGCTCCCACCGGCCCAGGGCCAGGGCGCCCTCGGCGGTGCGGTAGCGGCAGCAGAGCACGGCCTCCCCTTTGAACACCAGCTTGCCCCCGATGACCTTGGCCTCGGCGCAGCGCAGCTCCACCCGATGACCCAGCAGCTCCTCCGCCCCGGGGTGGCTCGGGGGCAGGGTCACGTCGTCGGAAAAGGCGAAGGGCTTCTCCGCCACCGCCACGGCGGTGTAGGTCTCCAGCTCCTCCACCCGGCGCTCCAGGGTCACCTCCTGGGCGTCCTCCGGCAGGCACAGCACCTCCTCCCGGGGCGTCCACACCTGGCACCACACCGCCAGCTCCACCCGGCACAGCACCTTCCTGGGGTTGAGTACCCGGGTCTCCGCCGCCGTCACCGTCACCGACGCCACCGCCGGGGACCCGGCGGCCACCGCCCCCGCCGCCGCGGCCCGGAAGGGGATGGTCAGCTCCAGGCGCCGGGGGCCGTCCCCGTCCTCCGGCAGGTAGATCACCGTGACCCGGACGGTGCCGGCGCACTCCAACCGCCCCTCCGACGTCTCCTTCCGATCCAGCTGCGCCTGGGCCTCGGTGCAGACGATCCGGCCGATGTCCGGGCAGGCGTCCGGAACGATGCTCTCCTGGGTCTCCTCCTGGCGCAGGGTGGTCTCCAGGGGGCAGGCATACCCCTCCATGGGGATCTTGCTGAGCGCTAAGTCCATACAGTCCTCCTTATCTCCGCCCCCGCCGGGGCAGCTTGACCTTCTCGGAAAACTATATGCGCCCCCCGTTCCGGCTATGTCACCGGACGCCAAAGATGGCCGCCAGGATGCCCCGCAGGGCCTTGGGCGGCCGGACCACGACGATCTTCATCCAAAAAAGCACCTCCTTTGGCGATACTGCTCCAGTATACGTCAAAGGAGGCGCGGAGGTTATTTATTTGTGTTCCCAGGGCTTGCGGCTGTCCAGCTCGTCGTAGAGGCGGCAGTAGCTCTGGTGGCGGCTCCGGGCGATCTCCCCCCGCTCCACCGCCGCCAGCACGGCGCAGCCGGCCTCTTTGCGGTGGGAACAGCCGGTGAAGCGGCAGCCGTCCAGGTGGGGGCGAAACTCCACAAAGCTCTCGGCCAGGCGCTCCTTCTCCGGCAATTCCAGATCCTCGCCGTCCAGGGAGGAAAACCCCGGCGTGTCCGCCACCAGGCCGCCCCCCGCCCGGAACAGCTCCACATGGCGGGTGGTGTGCCGGCCGCGGCCCAGCTTGTCGCTCACCTCCCCCGTCTCCAGGGCGTAGCGGGGTTCCAGGGCGTTGATGAGGCTGGACTTGCCTACCCCGGAGTTGCCGGTGAAGGCGGAGACCTTCCCGGCCAGGAGGGCCTTCAGCGCGTCCACGCCCTCGCCGGTCTCGGCGCTGAGGCGCAGGGTGGGGATGCCGGCGGCAGCGTAGATAGCGTAGAGGTCGTCCGCCCCGTCCAGGTCGCACTTGTTCAGGCAGAGGATCACCTGGCAGCCCTTCCCCGTGCCCATGGCGCACAGCCGGTCGATGAGGAAGGGGTCGGTCACCGGGTTCACGTTGGCCCCCAGGATGACCAACTGATCCACGTTGGCCACCGCCGGGCGGTAGAAGCGGTTGCGCCGGGGCAGGACGGCGTCCACCGCCCCGGTGCCGTCCGGGTTCACGGTGACCTCCACCCGGTCGCCCACCAGCGGCTTCACTTTCTCGTAGCGCAGCCTGCCCCGGCCGCGGCAGGCCACCGTCTCCCCGTCCAGATCCACATAGTAGAACCCGGACAGGGCCTTCATAATGACGCCCTGGGCCATCAGCTGCTGAAGGTCTCCGTGTACTGCTCCTCCAGCACGCCGTCCACGTAGACGCTCACCTGCTGGGAGCCTCGGCCGGGCACCAGCGGGGAGATGGGGAAGGCGAAGGTCTCCACCGTCTCGCTGTACACCGTGGCTCCGTCCACATCGATGCGCACCTGGACGGAGTCCTTCTCCTCCATGCCCTCGGGCAGGTGGACAAAGATCGCCTTCTGGCTCATGGCCGGGGTGGGTTCCGGCGTGGGGGGCGGCGTGGGCGTCGGGGTGGGTTCCGGGGTGGGAGAGGGAGTCTCCCCCGCGCCGGCGCTGACGCGCAGATCCACCGCGGTGCCCTCCTTGACCTTGCTCAGGACGGACACGCTCTGCCAGGTCACCTGACCCTCCGGCTGGTCGCTGTCCTCGGGGGTGACCCGCCCCACGGCCAGGCCCATGGTCTGGATCTGGCGGCGGGCGTCCGCCTCCGTCATGCCGGTGAGGTCGATCATGGTGACCGTCTGCACCTCCGGGCCGCGGCTGAGCACCAGGGTGATGGTGTCCCCCCGGCGCACCTTCTCCCCGGGGTCGGGGATGGTCTTGACCACCCGGCCGGCGCCGATGGAGTCGGAGTAGTCCTCCACCTCGTCAAAGTTGATGTCCAGGCGCTCCAGCTGGAGGCGAGCCACCCGGGCCTCGGTGTTCACGATGCCCAGGGGGATGGTGACCTCCTCGTCCGGGGCCAGGCTGGCCTCGGCGGAGGGGGAGGGGAGAAGGGATGGGTCCAGGGAACTCTCCGCGGGCAGAACGGTGGACTTCAGGGTGGAGAAGAGGAACCAGATGATGGCGAAGATAAAGACCAGGATGGCCGCCCCGGCCAGTACGATGGGCCACACCGAGGCGGGGCCGTCGTAGTCGTCCTCCTCCTGACGGCGCGTCCGGGTCTTCTCCCGGCTCTCCTCCTGGCCGCGGATGGGCCCCACGGGCACGGGTCGGGTGGGTTCGCCGCCGTCCTGAAGGTCCTCGGAGGTGTAGTCGAAGTTGATGTTGGGGTTCTTGCGGAACTCCTCCAGGTCGGCCAGCATCTCCTCGGCGTTCAGATAGCGCTCGTCCGGGTCGGGCGCCATGGCCTTCATGGTGATCTCCTCCAGCGCCTCCGGGATCTCCGGGTTCAGCTCCCGGGGGCTGAGGGGGATGGAGTTGATGTGCTGGATGGCCACCGCCACGGGGGTCTCCCCCTCGAAGGGCAGGCGGCCGGTGATCATCTCGTAGAGCACCACGCCGGCGGAGTAGATGTCGCTGCGGGCGTCGATGTGGCTGCCCCGCGCCTGCTCCGGGGAGATGTAGTGCACCGAACCCAGGGCCTCCTGGGTGAGGGTGGCCTGCTGGGCGGAGGTGATGCGGGCGATGCCGAAGTCGGAGACCTTCACGCTGCCGTCCCGGAGGACCATGATGTTGTGGGGCTTGATGTCCCGGTGGATGATGCCCCGGCTGTGGGCGTGGGACAGGGCGCGCATGATCTGGGTGATGAAGTGCAGCGCCTCCCGCCAGTTCAGGCAGGGGCCGCGCTTCTGGAGGTACTGTTTGAGGGTGATGCCGTCGATGAGTTCCATGACGATGTAGTCCAGGTCGTCGGAGTGGGACACGTCGTAGACCGCCACGATGTTGGGGTGGGAGAGCATGGCGACGGCCTGGGACTCGTCGTGGAACCGGCGGCGGAACTCCGCGTCCTGGGCCAGGTCGGTCTTCAAGATCTTCACCGCCACCAGGCGGTTGAGGCGATGGCACCGGGCTTTGTAGACCACGGCCATCCCGCCGGTGCCGATGACCTCCAGCAGCTCATAGCGGTTATCCAGGAATTTCCCGATGTATTGATCCACAGGTCATCCCTCCTTACAGTTGAATGAGAACGGCGGTGACGTTGTCCGGCGCCCCCCGGCTCAGAGCCAGGTTCACCAGGCGTGCGCACCCCTCCTCGGGAGGGCCGCCGTGGATCAGCTCGAAGAGGATCTCCTGATCGGTGAGAACGTTGGAAAGACCGTCGGAACAGAGGAGGATCATCTCCCCCTCCACCCGGGGCACGGTGTAGAAATCCGCCTGGACGGCGGCCTCCGCGCCCAGGGCGCGGGTGATGAGGTTCTTCCGGGGGTGGGATCTGGCCTGCTCGTGGGTGATCTCCCCCCGCTCCACCATGTCCTCTACGACCGAGTGATCCCGGGTGACCTGGCGGATGCCCTGGGCGTTGATGTGGTACGCCCGGCTGTCCCCCACATTCGCCAGGCGCACAAGCTCCGGCTCCACCACCGCGGCCACCAGCGTGGTGCCCATGCCCCGGCAGTCCGGGTCCACCTCCGAGCGGTAGCAGATCAGCTCGTTGGCGCGATCCACCGCGCGGGTGAGCAGCGGCTCCACCTCCGGGCGCACCGGGGCGGACAGGGCGGCGGACAGGGCGTCCCGGATGCTCTCCACCGCCATGGTGCTGGCCACGTTTCCGGCCAGGGCGCCGCCCATGCCGTCGCACACCAGGGCGAAGGGGCAGGGTTCGTCCCCGGCGCTATGGTAAAAGGCGTCCTGATTTTGGGCGCGCACCGCGCCCACGTCGCTCATGCCCCACAGTCTCATTGGCCGATCCCTCCCTTTTCCGCTTCCCGCCGCGCCCGGCGGCGCAGTTGGCCGCAGGACGCGTCGATATCCCCGCCCAGCTTGCGCCGGACGGTGACGTTGATCCCCTGTTCCTCCAGCCGCCGCTGAAAGGCCCGCACCCGGCGGCTGGGCTTCAGGGGGCTTTCCTCCACGTGGTTCAGGGGGATAAGATTGACGTGACTCCCCGTCCCCGCCAGGCGCCTGGCCAGCAGGTCGGCCTGGGCGTCGGAGTCGTTCACCCCGTCGATCATGGCGTACTCAAAGGAGATCCGCCGCCCCGTCTTCTCAAAATACCGGCGGCAGGTCTCCAGCAGCTTGTCCACCCCCACGCTCCGATTCACCGGCATGAGCCTGCTGCGGGTGGCGTCGTCCGGGGCGTGGAGGGAGACGCTTAACGTTAATTGTAACCCATATTCCGCCAGCTTGTCAATTTTTTCAGTCAGTCCACAGGTGGACAGGCTGATGTGGCGCATGCCGATGTTCAGCCCCTCCGGGCAGTTCACCAGCTCCAGGAAGCGCAGGACGTTGTCAAAGTTGTCCAGGGGTTCGCCGATGCCCATCATCACGATGTTGGAGATGGGCCGGCCGGAATCCAGCTGGGTAAAGAGGACTTGATCCAATATCTCCCCGGCGGTGAGGTCCCGCACCTTGCCCCCCAGGGTGGAGGCGCAGAAGGCGCAGCCCATGAGACAGCCCACCTGGGAGGAGACGCAGACGGTGTTGCCGTGGCGGTAGCCCATGAGCACCGTCTCCACGCAGTTGCCGTCCGCCAGCCGCCAGAGGTACTTGATGGTGCCGTCCTCCTGGGAGACCTGCTTGCGCGCCACGGTGGGGTGGGAGATGACGCAGCTCTCCTCCAGCCTGGCGCGCAGGTCCAGGGGCAGGTTCTTCATCTCCCCGAAGGAGGTCGCCCCCCGGTGGAGCCAGGAGAAGAGCTGCTTGGCCCGGTAGGCGGGCTGGCCCATGGCGCGGAGCAGGTCGGCCTGCTGGGAAAGGGTCATGGATTTGATGTCGGTCACGTCGCTCACCTCCGCTCCAACAGGGCGTAGAAAAATCCGTCGGTGTCCCGGCGGTGGGGCCAGAAAGTCTCCTGGGCCGTCCGGGCAAAATCGCCGTGGACCGCCAAAAATTCCTCCACCCGGCTCTCGTTCTCCTCCCGGCGGAGGGTGCAGGTGGCGTAGAGCAGCCGCCCGCCGTCGGCCACGGCGGCGGAGGCGTTTTCCAGGATCGAGCGCTGCACCGGCGCCAGGGCGGGGAAGGTGGCCGGGTCCTTGTCCCGGATGTCCGGCTTTTTCCGCAAAATGCCCAGGCCGGAACAGGGCACGTCGGCGATCACCAGGTCGAATTTCCCCTCCACCGGGGCGGTGGCGTCCGCCACCGCCGTCCGGATGCAGGAAAAGCCCAGCTGCTTGGCGGAGGCGGCCAGGGCGGCCACCTTCCGGGGGTAGATGTCCCGGCTCAAAACGCTCCCCTCCCCCTCCATGCACAGGGCGGCGGCGAAGCTCTTGCCCCCTGGGGCGGCGCACAGGTCCAGCACCCGCTCCCCCCGCCGGGGTCGGGCGGCCAGCACCGCCATGCGGGCGGCGGGGTCCTGGATGTAGAAAAGCCCCTCCCGGAACGCCTGGAGGCGTTCCAGGTCGCCGGTGTCCTCCAGCTCCAGGCAGCCGGGCAGCCAGTGCGCCCGCACCGTCACCCCCTCCTGGGCCAGGCGCTGGGCCAGGCCCTGGGGGGTGGTCTTCAGGGTGTTCACCTGGGCGGTGATGGGGGCGGGGGCGTTGTCCGCGGCCAACAGCGCCTCGATCTCCCCCTCCCCCACCTGGGCGGTGAACTCCTCCACCAGCCACCGGGGGTGGCTGTACTGGACGCTCCGCCGCTCCACCGGGTCCTGGGGCAGCGGGGGCAAGCGGTCACGACCCCGATCCAGATTGCGCAGCACCCCGTTCACAAACCCGGCGGCCCTGGGGCGGCGGGCGGCGTGCTTGGTCAGCTCCACCGACTCGTTCACCGCCGCCATAGCCGGGATCTTGTCCATCCGCAAAAGCTGGTAGGCCCCCAGGCGCAAGATCTCCCGCACCGGGAGGTCCAGGCCGTCCAGCCCGCGGGTCACGAAGGCGGAGAGCACATGATCCAGCCAGAGCCGGTTTTGGATCACGCCGTAGACCAGCCGGGTGGCCAGCGCCGCGTCCCGGCTGTCCAGCCCGGCGCGGCCCAGCTCCCGCTTCAGCGCCTCGTCCGCCCAGGCGCCCCGGCGGCGGCAGGCCAAAAGGACGTTCAGCGCCGCCTCTCTGGCGTTGGCCATGGGCTTACCTCCCTTCTCTCTCCCCCGTCAAACCAGGGGGTGGCCCTGCAAAAAGGCCGGGGCGGGCATGGGCTTCTTCCCGTCGGGTTGCAGCTCCAGAATTTCCAGTACGCCGCCGTCCCCGCAGGCCAGTTTCAGCCCCCGCTTGTCCGCCTGGACCACCGCGCCGGGGGCGGCGCTTGTCCGCTCCCCCGTCAGGGCGGCGCGCAGCACCTTGCACCGAATGCCGTCCAGCTCCGCCGTGGCGCAGGGCCAGGGCAGCAGCCCCCGCACCTGGTCGTGGAGGGCTTGGGCGGGGCGGGTGAAGTCCATGGGAGACAGCTCCCGGGTGAGCATGGGGGCGAGGGTGGCCTGGGCGTGATCCTGGGGAATGCGGGGGGCGTCCCCCCTCGCCAGGCGCTCCACCGCCTGGACGGCCAGCTCTCCCCCCAGGGCGGCCAGTCGGTCGTACAGCTCCGCCGCCGTCTCCTCCGGGCCGATGGGGGTACGGGCCTGGAGGATGATATCCCCCGCGTCCAGGTCGTGGGCCATGTGCATGATGGTGACCCCCGTCTCCCGCTCCCCGTTGAGGATGGCCCAGTTGATGGGGGCGGCGCCCCGGTACTTGGGCAGGAGGGAGGAGTGGACGTTGATGCACCCCACGGGGGGCAGGGCCAGGATGTCGTCGGGCAGAATGCGGCCGTAAGCGGCCACCACGATCAGCTCCGGGGCCAGGGCCTGGATTTGGGCCAGGGCGGCGCCGTCCCGGAGTTTTTCCGGCTGGTAGACGGGGATGCCCTCCCCGGCGGCGTACTCCTTCACCGGGGTGGGCTGGAACTTGTTCTGGTGCCGCCCCACCGGCCGGTCGGGCTGGGAAAAGGCGCCGCAGATGGTGTGGCCGGCCTCCCGCAGCGCCCGGAGGGTGGCCACGGCGAAGGGGGGCGTGCCCATGAAGAGGATGCGCATCTTACTCCCCCTTCCGATGCTTGCCGCCCTTGTTTTTCTTCTCCTGCTCGGCCTGGATGGCGTCCAGCTCCTCCTCGGTATAGAGCCGGCCTCCGTCGGCCAGCTCGGTGAAGAGGTGGCCGTCCAGGTGCTCCGTCTCGTGGCAGAAGCACCGGGCGGACATGCCCACGTCCTCCGCCTCAAAGGTCTTCCCGTTCCGGTCCTGGGCGCGGACCTTCACCCGCTGGGGTCGCTTGACCACGCCGTAGAGGCCGGGGACGGACAGACAGCCCTCGTAGCCGATCTGCTCCCCCTCCGTCTCCACGATCTCCGGGTTCACCAGCTCCAGCACCGAGCCGTCCGAGGCGGTCACCAGGCACACCCGGCGCAAAATGCCCACCTGGGGGGCGGCCAGGCCGTAGCCGTTGGCCAGGGCCAGGGTCTCCCGCATATCGTCCAGGAGGTCGTGGAGCCGCCGGTCGAACTGGGTCACCGGGCGGCAGCGCTTGGTGAGCGCCTCGTCTCCCCGCTCCAAAATTTTTCTCGTGGCCATCAGATGGTCCCTCCAATCTGTCGGATAAATCGGTCAAAGGCCGCCTGGCCCTCCGGGCCGCGCTTGTAGACCCCCGCGTCGGCCAGCACCTGGGCGAAGACCGCGCCCACTTCCTCCTTCAAAATCTCCATGGCCTGGTCGGGGGAGGTGAAGGTGTGCCGCGCCCGCAGCTGGGCGGCCCAGGGGGCGTGCTTTTCCAGGGCGGGGTCGGAGGCCGGGTCGCCCCCGGCGGCCAGCGTCTCAGAAAGGGCCTTCAGCTCCGGCAGCAGCCGCGCCGGGAGGACGGCCAGGCCCATGACCTCGATGAGGCCGATGTTCTCTTTCTTGATGTGGTGCAGCTCCGGGTGGGGGTGGTAGAGCCCCAGGGGGAACTCCTCCGTGGTGAGGTTGTTGCGCAGCACCAGGTCCAGCTCAAAGGCCCCGTCCCGGAAGCGGGCGATGGGGGTGATGGTGTTGTGGGGTTCGCCGTCGGTGTGGGCGTAGATGGCGGCCGCCTCGTCGGTGTACTCCCGCCAGGCGGCGAGAATTTTCTCCCCCAGCTGGGCCAGCCGTTCCCGGTTCGCGCCCCGGAGGCGCAGAACGCTCATGGGCCACTTCACCACCCCGGCGGTGACGTCCTCAAACCCGGCGAAGACAGCTGTCCGCTCCACCGGCGCCCGCTCCATGGCGAAGGTGTAGCGCCCGCCCTGGAAGTGGTCGTGGCTCAGGATGGAGCCGCCCACGATGGGCAGGTCGGCGTTGGAGCCGACGAAGTAGTGGGGAAACTGCCCCACGAAGTCCAGCAGCTTGTCAAAGCACGCCCGGTCGATCTTCATGGGGGTGTGGGCGGCGTTGAAGCAGATGCAGTGCTCGTTGTAGTAGACGTAGGGGCTGTACTGCAAAAACCAGGGCGCGCCGTGGACGGTGATGGGGATGACCCGGTGGTTGCCACGGGCGGGGTGGTCCAGCCGCCCGGCGTAACCCTCGTTTTCCGCGCAGAGCTGGCACTTGGGGTAGGCGTTCTGGGGGGCGTTCTTCGCCGCGGCGATGGCACGGGGGTCCTTCTCCGGCTTGGAGAGGTTGATGGTGATGTCCAGGTCGCCGTAGGGGGTGGAGGTCACCCACTTCATATCCCGAGCCACCCGGTAGGTACGGATGTAGTCGGTGTCCTGGGAGAACTGGTAGTACCAGTCTGTGGCCGCCTGGGGCGACTGGGCCAGGCGGGCGCGGAACTCCCCCTCCACCCAGGAGGGCCGGGGGGTGAGCACCGCCATCAGCTCGGTGTCCAGCAGGTCCCGGCCGGCCGGGCCGGGGTCGCACCGGCCGGTCTCCACCGCCCAGTCCAGGATATCCCGCAAAATCTCCTCCAGGGGGCGCGCCTGCGCCGTCTCCGGCGCCTCATAGCGGTCCAGGCCCAGCACCGCCAGCAGCCGGTTGGCCGCCCACACCTCGTCCCGGCGGTCGATCAGGCCCTTGTCCAGCCCGTAGCGGACCAGTTGGGCGATACAGGTGTCAACGCTTGTCATAGCCATATCCTCCTTCCCGTCTACGCCAGCCGGACGCCGCCCACCGGGCGGATGGTCACCACATGGCAACTCCCAACGCCCAGCACGGCCTCCATCCGGGCCTTGAACTCCTCCAGCACGTCCAGGGGCACAAAGGCCTGGGCGGTGCCGCCGAAGCCGCCGCCGTGAACCCGTGCGGCGCCCAGCTCCCCCAGGAGCCGCTGGGCCAGGGCGATGGTCACCATCAGCGCCTGCTCCCGCACCGCCCCGGTGGGGGTCACGTTCTGGAGGCACAGCGCCGAGGAGTTGCCCGACTCCCGCACCAGGGTGAGAAACTCGTCGAACATCCCCGCCTTCAGCGCCTCCGCCTCCCAGCGGGCGCGGCTGTCCTCCGTGTAGAAGTGCAGGGCGCGGAGCACCGCCCGGTCTCCCACCTCCTCCCGCAGCTGCGGGATGGCCGCGGTGAAGTCCACCTCCGGCACCTGGCGCAGCACCTCCCGGCCGAAGTGGCGGCTCACCGCCCGCAGCTCCTCGGTAATGGCGGCGTACTCCCCGGTGAGGTCGGCGTGGCTGGCGTGGGAGTCCAGGATGCACAGGGCGTAGCCCTTCTCCCGCAGGTCCAGCTCCACCCGCTCCACCACGGGGGCGGCGGGGTCGGCAAAGTCGATGGCCACCACGCCGCCCACGCTGGAGGCGGTCTGATCCATCAGCCCGCAGGGCTTGCCGAAGTACACGTTCTCGGCGTACTGGCCGATCTGGGCCAGCTCCACCGCCGTGGCTTTCTCATTCCAGAAGAGGCAGTTGAGGACGGTGCCGAACAGCACCTCAAAGGCCGCCGAGGAGGACAGGCCGCTGCCCCCGGGCACCTCCGAGGTCAGGTAGACCTCCAGACCCTTGCCCTCCAGGGGACAGCCCAGGTCGGCCATCCGCGCCCACACGCCCCGGATGAGGGCGGCGGAGGTGTTCACCTCCTCCGGCTGGGGGCCGCTGCGGGTGAGATCCACCGACAGCGCCGGGTAGCCCTCCGACACCAGCCGGACGGTCTCCTCCCCGGTGACGTTCACCGCGGCCAGCAGGTCCAGATCCACCGCCGCGGCCAGGACGTGACCTCGCTGGTGGTCGGTGTGGTTGCCGCCGATCTCTGTGCGCCCCGGGGCGGAAAAGAGCGACTGCGCCCGGCGACCAAAGGCGGTCTCAAACCCGGTGAGCACCCGCTCCACGCGCCCTCTTGCCCACTCCAGGCCGCGGCCTCCGTAGAGCACCTCCAGCCCCTGATCCAGTTGGCCGGAACGCAGCTCCCGCATCAGATCTTTCACAGCCATCTCCCCCTCTCCCGCCGGCGCTGTGGCCGACAGTTTCTTCGTAACATCTCATTATACACCAATCCCCTCCGCTTTTCCAGAAAAACCGGCGCCGCGGGCGGGTTTTTCTCCGCGGCGATTTGAGAATGGTAGATGTCACCAAATTAGCCCTTCTGTTTTCGTGAAACTAAACAAAAATGAAGGGTCGCTTGCGTGTAAACCGGCAAATTTAACAAAAAAGTCTTGCATTTACCAGGGGGATGTGCTATCATGCAGACAGTAGGGGGAAGGAGGAACCCTCTACTAAAATTTTCAGGAAAAGAGGAGATTTCGTATGTACAAGAAGATTTTGGCCGTACTGCTGGCCGCGCTGATGCTGGTCGGTATGCTGGCAGCTTGCGGCGGCGACAAGACCGAGACCCCCGTGGATACCACCACCCCCGAGCAGGGCGAGACCGCCGGCAGCGGCCCCGTCGCCAACAAGGATAAGCCTCTGGTCTGGTTCAACCGTCAGCCCTCCAACAGCTCCACCGGCGAGTTGGACATGGACGCGATGAACTTCAACCCGGACACCTACTACGTGGGCTTTGACGCCAACCAGGGCGCCGAGCTTCAGGGCACCATGATCCTGGACTACATCACCGCCAACATCGACGCCATCGACCGCAACGGCGACGGCATCATCGGCTACGTCCTGGCCATCGGCGACATCGGCCACAATGACTCCGTCGCCCGTACCCGCGGCGTCCGCAAGGCTCTGGACACCGCCGTGGAAGTGGACGGCGCCATCGACAGCGCCGCCGTCGGCACCAACCTGGACGGCTCCGCCACCTCCGTGAAGGACGGCACTCTGGAGATCAACGGCACCACCTACACCGTCCGTGAGCTGGCCTCTCAGGAGATGAAGAACTCCGCCGGCGCCACCTGGGACGCCGCCACCGCCGGCAACGCCATCAACACCTGGACCGCCTCCTTCGGCGATCAGATCGACATCGTCGCCTCCAACAACGACGGCATGGGCATGGCCATGTTCAACGCCTGGTCCAAGGACAACAACGTCCCCACCTTCGGCTATGACGCCAACGCCGACGCCGTGGCCGCCATCGCCGAGGGCTACGGCGGCACCATCAGCCAGCACGCCGACGTGCAGGCCTACCTGACCCTCCGCGTTCTGCGTAACGCCCTGGACGGCGTGGACGTGGACACCGGCATCGGCACCCCCGACGACGCGGGCAACGTCCTCAGCGACGACGTGTACAAGTACAACGCCGACGAGCGCTCCTACTACGCTCTGAACGTGGCCGTCACCGCTGATAACTACCAGGACTTCCTGGACGCCACCGTGCCCTACGCCCCCGTCTCCACCCAGCTGAGCACCGACACCCATCCCACCAAGAACGTGTGGCTGGACATCTACAACTCCGCTGATAACTTCCTCAGCGCCACCTATCAGCCCCTGCTGCAGAACTACGACGATCTGCTCAACCTGAACGTGGAGTACATCGGCGGCGACGGCCAGACCGAGG
>CANRLZ010000033.1 GCA_947631595.1 uncultured Oscillospiraceae bacterium | reverse complement strand
GAGTACGCCGTTCAGGCCGGGATTTTATATGACTGGGAGTTTGGCGAGCTGACCCAGCCCGCCACCCGCCTCCAAATGGCCTATCTGTTCCGGCGGGCCATTCCCCAACTGGAGCTGGTGAGAACGCCTGGCGACCAGCAGCGTTCCCCCTCGGATATTGAGGGAGAGTTGGAGCGTTACCAATGGAGCGTCCGTGACCTCTATTGGTACGGCGTGCTGCAAGGCGCGGACGAGGCGGGGAACTTCTACCCCGACCGCACCGTCACCCGCGCCGAGGCCGCCGCCATCCTGGTCCGGCTGGCCCTGCCGGAACGGCGGCTCACCTCCGGCGCCAACGGATAAACGCCATACCAAAAAGCCGTTAAGGGAGCGCGTCCCTTAACGGCTTTTGTTTTACAGGATGATGCAGATGAGGCCGCCGGAACCCTCGTTGATGATGCGCTGGAGGGTCTCCTGGAGCTTGAACCGGGCGTCGTCGGGCATCCGGGCCAGCTTGGACTGAAGGTCCTCGCTCACCAGCTCGTGGAAGGACTTGCCGAAGATGTTGGACTGCCAGATCTTCCCCGCGTCTCCCTGGAACTCCTGGAGGAGGTAGTTGACCATCTCCTCGGACTGCTTTTCGTTGCCCACGATGGGGGAGACCTCCGTCTGGATGTCCGCCCGGATCATGTGGATGGACGGCGCGCTGGCCCGCAGGCGCACGCCGTAGCGGCCGCCCTGCTTGACGATCTCCGGCTCCTCCAGCTTCAGCTCCTCCAGGGCGGGCACCACGATGCCGTAGCCCGTGGCCCGGACCTGCTCCAGCGCCCCGGCGATCTTGTCGTACTCCGCCTTCACCTGGCTCAGCTGGGTCAGGAGGCTCAGGAGGTCGCCGTCGTCCCGGACGGGGAAGCCGGAGCGCTGGGACAGCGTCTCGTAGAAGAGGCTCCTGGGCAGCTCCAGCGTCGCCTGGGCGACGCCGCTTCCAAGGGCGATGGCGGTGACCTGGGAGGCGCTGACCCATTGGCACTGGCCCATGGCCTCCAGCGCCGCGGGCACGTCCCGCATCCGGCGCAGAGACGCGCCGCCCTCCCGAATGGCGGCGTAGAGGCCGCTCTTGATGGGGTGGTCCATGGGCAGGGCGTCCACCCAGGCGGGGAGGTTCAGCCCCAGCTCCCGCAGGGGGAACTCCAGCAGCACCCCCCGGATGATCTCCCGCACCGCCTCCTCCGACAGTTCCAGGCAGTTCACCGCCAGACAGGTGACGTTGTACTTTTCCGACAGCTCCTGCCGCAGCGCCTCCGTCTCCTGGGCCTGGGGCCAGGCGGAGTTGAGCAGCAGCACGAAGGGCTTGCCCAGGGCCTGCAGCTCGCGCACCACCCGCTCCTCCGCCTCCAGGTAGTCCTCCCTGGGGATGTCGGTGACGGTGCCGTCGGTGGTGACCACCACGCCGATGGTGGAGTGCTCGGCGATGACCTTGCGGGTGCCCATCTCGGCGGCCTCGGTCATGGCCATGGGGGCGTCCGACCAGGGGGTCATGACCATCCGCGGCGCGCCGTCTTCCTCGTGGCCCACCGCGCCGGGCACCATATAGCCCACGCAGTCGATGAGCCGCACCGAGCAGGCGGCCTGGCCGCCCAGGTCGATCCGCGCGGCCTCCTCCGGGACGAACTTTGGCTCGGCGGTCATCACCGTCCGGCCGGAGCCGGACTGGGGCAGCTCGTCTCTGGCGCGATCCCGGCGGTAGGCGTTGTCCATGTCGGGCAGCACCATGGTCTCCATGAACCGCTTGATGAAGGTGGACTTGCCCGTGCGTACCGGCCCCACCACGCCGATATAGACATCCCCCTGGGTGCGCTGGGCGATGTCCTCATAGAGCTTGTGGTCTTCCACAGATCATTCCTCCTCGCAAGGCCAATGGGTTTGTCTCTACACTCTATGGACAGGGGGAGGCGGTTATGACAAAAAAGTAAGGCGGCGGACCCACCGGGGGTCCGCCGCCTATTATTTTAATCGTCGTCTGCGGAAGGGGAGGGGGTCAGTTGGGAAGCTCCACCAGCTCGTACTCCCGGCTGCCAAAGCCCAGGGCGGCGGCGGCCTCGATGGTGTGGATGCCGTGGCGGGACTCCACCCGCTCGATGAAGTGATCCCGGCCGGGGTCTTTGGAGGCGTAGATCAGGTCGATACACGCCTGGTCGATGGCCACCGGGTCCAGGGAGGCCAGGATGCCGATGTCCGCCATGCACGGGTCCTCCGCCACGGCGCAGCAGTCGCAGTCCACCGAGAGGTTGCACATGATGTTCACGTAGACGATCTCCCCGTGGAAGAAGTCCACCACGCTCTTAGCCGCGTCCGCCATGGCCTCGCAAAAGACGTCCTGCTCGGCGTGCCGGTCCCAGACCACCGTCTGGTCGGCGGTGGCGCCGCCGGAGTGGATCAGGCTCTTGCCCTGGGAGGAGGCGCAGCCGATGGACAGCTGCTTCAGTGCCCCGCCGTAGCCCCCCATGGGGTGGCCCTTGAAGTGGGCCAGGACGATCATGGAGTCGTAGTTCTGGATGTTTTTCCCCAGGAGGTTTTCCTTCAGAATTTTCCCCTTGGGGATGGCCACCTTCAGGTCCGGCCCCTCGGCGTCCATCAGATCCACGTCAAACAGGTCGTTCCACCCGTGGGCGGCCAGGAGCTTGCGGTGCTTGTCGGTGTAGTTGCGCTCGCCGTCGTAGGCGGTGTTGCACTCCACCACCGTGGCGCCCAGGTGGCGGATGACCGGCTCCCAGAACTTGGGCTTGAGGTAGTTCTGGTTGCCCTCCTCGCCGGAGTGGACCTTGGCGCAGACCTTGCCCTGGAGGGGCTTGCCCAGGACCTGGTACATCTCCAAAACCTTCTCCGGGGTGATCGTCCTGCTGAAATAGACCTTCGGTTTGCTCATGGTAAGACGTCCTTTCCGCGCAGCGCGCCGTATTGATCAGGCTGCTCTTAGTATACCAATTTTTTCACGCAAACGCAACGGGGACTTTACGCGCTGGGGAAAAAGGAGTATAATACCCCCCGAAACCCGTTCCAAAGGGAGAATGGTTATGTCAGAGACGAGAAGTTCTATCCCCGCCCTCCTGCGCCAGGGGGCGCGAAACGGCATCCCCATCGGCCTGGGCTACTTCGCCGTGGCCTTTGCCCTGGGTTGCAGCAAATCGGCCGTGGACGCCGGCCTCACCCCCTTCCAGGGCTTTTTGGCCAGCCTACTGTGCAGCGCCTCGGCGGGGGAGTATGCCGGGCTGGGCGTTATGGCCGCCAAGTCCGCGCTGGTGGAGATGGTGGTCATCAGCCTCATCGCCAACGCCCGGTATCTCCTCATGTCCGCCGCCATGAGCCAGCGCATGGACCCCGAGGGGAACTTCATCCACCGCCTGGTCATGTCCTTTTTCATCACCGACGAGCTGTTTGCCGTCACCATCGCCCGCCCGGGATATCTGAGTCCCTGGTATATGTACGGCGCGATCCTGGTGGCCTCCCCGTGCTGGTCCCTGGGCACCGCCCTCGGCTGCGCGGCGGGAGACGTGATGCCGCCCCGGCTGGGGAGCGCCCTGAGCGTGGCCCTTTTCGGGATGTTCCTGGCCATCGTGATCCCCCCCGCCCGGCGGGAGCGGGTCATCGCCGGGATCGTGGCCGTATGCTTTGCCGCCAGCTTCGCCATGAGCCGCCTGCCCGTGGTGTCCCAGATCTCCGAGGGCACCCGCACCATCATCCTCACCGTGATTATCGCCTCCGCGGCCGCCGCGCTGTTCCCCCGGCCCCAGGGGAGCGGGGAAGGGGGTGAGGCGGCGTGAGCAACTACGTCTACATCCTGGTCATGGCCGCCGTGATCTACCTCATCCGCGTCCTGCCCATGACCCTCATCCGCCGCCCCATCCGCAGCCGCTTTCTCCAGTCCTTCCTCTTCTACGTGCCCTACGTCACCCTCTCGGTGATGACCTTTCCCGCCATCGTGGACGCCACCCAGCACCCCCTGGCCGGGGTGCTGGCCCTGGTGGTGGGCGTGGTGGCGGCGTGGCTGGGCGCCGGGCTGATGCCCGTGGCGGTGCTGTGCTGCGTCACCGTGTTCCTCAGCGAGCTGATCCTGGTCTGACCACCCCAAAAAAAGCGCGACGGCGCGGCCTCGGCCGCGTCGTTTTCTTCTTGCGTTTATTTACAAGGTGTGTTAAAATGCGTATCAGAAATCTGTTGATTTTCCACAGATGATTTTTCTACTTGGAGGGACGTACCATGACAGGCAGACGGTTCCAACGGATGATCGCGCTCCTACTGACCCTGGCCCTGGCGGCCTCTCTGCTGTGCGTGAGCGCGGCGGCGGCGGGCGCGGTCTACACCTTCGACGCCGGCGAACTCACCGCCGCGGCGGACAAGGAGGCCCTTGTGGGCGGCTCCTTCGCCGAGGGCTACATCTCCACCTTTGGCGAGTTGACCAAGCGCACCTCTTCCAACGGCGATGTGAAGTCGGTGGAGGTGGGCAAGAACGGCGAGAGCGGCTTCACCTTCACCACCGGCGGCACCGCCAAGGTGACGGTGGAGTTCTCCTCCACCGGCGGCTCCAACTCCTCCACCGCCGGCCTTTTGAACGCCGCCGGGGAGCAGGTGCCCAGCGACGAGGGGATCGGCGTGGTCTCCGGCACGGGCAAGACCGCCCTCACCTGGACCGACCTCCCCGCAGGGACCTATAAGGTCGTCTCGCCCGACGCCTCGGAGTACAACCGCGGCGCACGGGTCTACACCATCACCGTGGAGGACTCCGCCGGCGCCCGCGCCCCCCGCAAGGCGTGGAGCGAGGTGGCCGCGCCCACCATCACCGACGTGAAGGTGGACGGCGGCAATATCGTGGTGAGCTACACCATGGACGTGGGCTATGACGGCGCGGACGCCGTCAGCGTCACCATGATCGGCACGGACACCACCAGCGCCGACGGCGACGCCGGCAAGGCCGTGTTCACTCCCAAGTTCTCCGGCTCCTACACCTTCTCCGTCACCGCCACCCGGGACGGGGAGACGGACAAGACCTCCGCCGCTTCCGCCCCCGTGAACTTCGTCCTCCCCCTGGCCGCCCCCGTGATCGCCTATGCCGCCAGCGCGGGCAACGGCGGTATCACCGTGGCCTGGGATCCTGTGGAGGAGGCCACGGGCTACAACGTCTACATGGACGGTGGGGCCAAGGCGGTGAACACCGCCCCGGTGGAGAAGGCGGAGTACACCGTCTCCGGCCTTGCCGTGAACAGCACCCACTCCTTCACCGTCACCGCCCTGCGCAACGGCGAGGAAGGCCCCAAGTCTGAGGCCATGGAGGGCGCCGCCACCGCCGAGCGGCAGCAGGCGTGGCGCTTTGCCACCTTCGGCGTGTCCACCAAGCCGGAGAAGAACTACGCCCAGGGCGACCTCAACAGGGACGGCAAGGTGAGCGTGATCTCCACCGACGGCGCCGGCAAGATCCTGGCCGCCTCCTCCGACGGTCTGGCCTTCTACTACACCGCCATCCCCGTGGACAAGAACTTCACCCTCCGGGCCACCGTCCACGTGAACTCCTGGGAGAACCGCAGCTCCCAGAACGGTTTCGGCGTGGCCGCCCTGGACCGGGTGGGCAGCGGCTCCAAGGAGTTCTGGAACAACTCCTACCTGGCCGGCGGTATGCGCTACGCCTACTTCTACGACAAGGCCACCGGCGACGTCTACGGCGAGAACGACCCCAGCCATGTGGGGGATAAGTACAATATGCGCCTGGGTCTTGCCTCCCTGGGCCGCACCGGCGTGACCTGGGAGGGTCTGGACGCCATGGGCGGCGACATCACCGCGCCCCCCAACTTCCTCAGCGAGACCATGCCCCTGGAGACCTACGCCATCGGCGAGGGCAAAGGCCCCGGCACCTATAACCTCATTGGCAACGGCACCGCCCTGGAGTGCGACAGCCTCTCCGGCGAACTCACCGACTTCGTCCTGGAGATCCAGCGCAACAACACCGGCTACTTCACCGCCTACTACGATATGCAGGGCAACCTCATCCGCCAGAACAAGTCCTATGACCCCACCGCCCTGGACCAGCTGGACACGGAGTACGTCTACGCCGGGTTCTTCACCTCCCGCGTCATGGACGCCACCTTCTCCAATGTCACCCTGAAGGTGAACGACCCCTCTGAGAACCCCGCCCCCGAGGCCAAGCCCAAGACCAAGATCAACCCCAACTTCGTGGTCTACTCCGCCTCCATTGCCAACAGCGAGGACTATGACCTCATCGTCATCCCCAACGCCGCCGGCGAGGTGCGCGCCACCGTGAACGGCGGCAACGCCGTCACCGCCAACGTCACCGCGGACGCCCGCTCGGACATCCACCTGAAACTCAAGGCGGGGAAGAACGACATCAGCGTCACCTTCACCCCCAACGCCAACCAGACCTTCACCAACCCCGACCTGGAGCTTGGCTCCACCGACAGCGTGACCCAGAGCGTCTCTGTCACCTATGATAACCGCCTGGCCGCGCGTAAGTACCTCTATGTCTCTCCCTCCGGCACTCCCCAGGGCGACGGCAGCTTCATCCGCCCCCTGGACATCCAGACCGCCCTGGACCTGGCCGCTCCCGGCCAGACCGTGGTGGTCAAGGAGGGGCGCTATATCCTCACCAAGACCCTGACGGTGAAGAAGGGCATCAGCGGCACCGAGGCCAAGCCCATCTACCTGGTGGCCGACCCCGCCGCCAAGACCAAGCCCGTCTTTGACTTCCTGGGCACCGGCGGCGGCGTCGTCCTGGCCGGCGACTGGTGGTATGTCTACGGCATCGGCGTCACCGGCGCCAACGGCGAGGGCGTGAGCCTGGCCGGGAGCCACAACGTCCTGGACCAGGTGGACACCTACTACAACCTGGCCACCGGCGTTCAGATCAGCCGGGACTCCCGGGCGGACACCGGCATCGACTACTGGCCTAGCAACAACCTGGTCCTCAACTGCACCTCCTACGGCAACGCCGACCCCGGCTACTCCGACGCCGACGGCTTTGCCGCCAAGCTCACCTCCGGGGTGGGCAACGTCTTTGACGGCTGTATCTCCTACAACAACTCCGACGACGGCTGGGACCTCTACGCCAAGGCCGAGTCCGGCGCCATCGGCAAGGTGGTGCTGCAAAACTGCGTGGCCTACAACAACGGCTACCTGGAGGACGGCACCAACGCCGGGGACGGCAACGGCTTCAAGCTGGGCGGCGAGAGCATCACCGCTTACCACGAGATCCACAACTCCTTTGCCTTCAACAACAAGAACTGCGGCATCACCACCAACTCCTGCCCGGACGTCCAGGTGTACAGCTGCACCGCTTACAACAACGAGAAGAACAACCTGAACCTCTACACCAAGCTGGCCAAGAACACCGACTTCGGCGTCCAGGGCTTCCTCAGCTTCAAGGACAGCGCCGCCAAGAGCGGCAAGTCCAACCCCGACGCCTTTGAGCCGGTGGGCACCCAGGACGTGAGCAAGTACGAGGGCGCCGCCAACTACTACTGGGACGGCGCCAAGAGCGTGAACTCCGCCGCCGCCACCGTGGAGGCCAACGCCTTCGTCTCCCTGACCTTCTCCGGCTCCGTCTCCCGTAAGGCGGACGGCACCATCGACCTGGGCGACTTCCTGAAGAAGTCCGCCTCCGCTCCCGCGGACGCCGGCGCGGTGATGGGCGGTCAGCCCTCCCTGAACCTGGCCACCATCGCCGCCGTCACCACGGCGGACGGCGTCACCACCACCGCCTGGCCGGACGGGGAGAAGATCGTGGCCACCGCCGCCAATGGCGCGAAGACGGTCACCGTCACCGACGCCGCCGGGCAGACCGTGGCCCAGGTGTCCCTGCCCACCGCCATCCCCGCCCCCGCCGCGCCCTTTGCCGACGTGAGCGCCAGCCATTGGGCCGCCCAGGCGGTGAACCACCTGGCCGGGCTGAAGCTGGTGGAGGGCGTGGGGAACGGCCGCTATGACCTGACCTCCCCGGTGACCCGCGCCAGCCTGGCCCAGATCCTGACCCGTCTGGCCCAGGGCAAGAGCGCCAAGGCCGCCGTGTTCACCGACGTGGCCTCCGGCGCCTGGTACGCCGACGCCGTGGCCTGGTGCGCCGACGCCTCCATCATCACCGGCTACGACACCGGCGCCTTCGGCCCCAATGACTCCATCACCCGGGAGCAGCTCTGCCTCATGCTCCAGCGTTTCGCCGGCCTGCTGGGTCTGGACGCCGCCGGGTCGGACACCGCCCTGAGCGCCTTCCATGACGCCTCCAGCGTCTCCGCCTGGGCCTCCAACGCCATGTCCTGGGGCGTGAGCGCCGGCATCCTCAAGGGCAATGAGGCCGGGAACCTGAACCCCCAGGGTACCGCCTCCCGTGCGGAGACCGCCGTCATGCTGGACCGCTTCCTGGCCCTCATCCAGGCCTGATCCCGGCGCCATGGGCGATCCGATGGAACAGGAGACAATGACGGCGGAGGAGCTGCTGTTCTGGGATAACTGGCCGGGGCTTTTGCCGCTCTACGCGCAGCTGCGAAATTCTCTGGCAAGGGCCTATCCGGATCTCAGGATCAAAGTGTCCAAGTCCCAGATCTCCTTTTATAACCACCGCCTGTTCGCCATGGCGTCGCCTCCCGTCCGCCGCCGGAGGGACTGGCCCAAGACCTTCCTCCTGGTGACCTTCGGCCTGCCGGAGCGGCTGGAGCACCCCAGGGTCGCCGTGAGTACCGAGCCGTACCCCAACCGCTGGACCCACCACGTCCTGGTGGAGCGCCCGGAGGACATGGACGCGACCTTGCTCTCCTGGCTGGACGCGGCCTATCGGTTTTCCGAGCAAAAGCGTTGAAGCCCCCCACGGGGGCACATGAAAGAAAAAAGCCAGACCGCGTTTCGCGGTCTGGCTTTTTTTGCCTCTTTTCCTACCAGGGCAGCAGCTGCCCGGAGCGGGCGAGGGAGTGGGGCGGGTCGCCCAGAAAGTCCACGGTGTAGTAATCCCGCAGGGGGAACTCCAGCAGGTGGAGCCGCTCGGACAGACGGCGGATCTGCTGGAGCTGCTGGGAGGGGAGAGGGGCGGCGTTGTCCTCCACCCGCTCCACCAGAACCACCTCCCTGGCGCGCGCGCCGGAGGCCCTGCGGGCGATCTCCTTGGCGGTGAGCTTGTCCAGGGAGTCGTAGGGGTAGACCACCAGCACCCGGCGCAGGGCGTCGGTGAGGATGAGCAGGAGATGTCCCACCGGGCAAGGCGGACAGCGGCCTTCCAGAAATTGCCTCAAGCTCTTGGGGCCGCGGATCGTGGGGCGCTCGTCCACGGAGACCTGCCGCGCCATCTGCACCATGATCTCCGGGATAAGGGTGAGGAAGTGGGCGATGTGGGGGCCGACGCCGGGGATGGTGCACAGCTCCTCCTCCGGCGCGTCCAGCACCCCGGCCAGGGAGCCGAAGCGGTCAATGAGCATGTGGGCCATCTCGTTCACGTCCCGGCGGGGAACGGCGTAAAAGAGGAGGAATTCCAAAACCTCGTGGTCGGCGAAGCCGTGGAGGCCGGTGGTCAAAAACCGATGGCGCACCCGGCCGCGGTGCCCGGCGTGGAGCTGGCCGGAGCGCTTTTTCCCCTCGTCCATGGCCGCGCCCTCACGCCCCGGTCCGCCGCCCCAGGAGGGACAGCAGGAAGTAGAGCGCCAGACAGAGGGTGATGCAGGCGCCGGTGGAGGAGCCAACATAGTAGGAGATGAGCAGTCCGGCCACCCCGCAGACCACCGCGCCCACCACGGAGAAGAGGTGGTACTGGCGCATATTCCGCGCCAGGTTGCGCCCGGCGGCGGCGGGAAGCACCAGCAAGGAGTTGATGACCAGCAGGCCCACCCAGCTCATGGACAGGGTGACCACCAGCGCGATGGCGGCGGTGAACAGCCACTCCTGGAGCGCCACCCGCACCCCTCGACTCCCCGCCAGGGCGGGGTGGATGGAGGAGAGGAGCAGGCGGTCAAAGGAGGTGACCCACAGCGCCAAAACAAGGCCTAGGAGGATGGCCAGCAGCCCGATCATGGCCGGCTCCACGCTGAGGATGTCGCCGATGAGGTAGGTGTTGAACTTGGTGAAGCTCCCGCCGCCGAAGGTGGCGATGAAGATGCCCAGGGCCACCGCCGTGGAGGAGAAGACGCCGATGACCGTGTCGCTCTGGAGGTCGGTGTGGTGGCGCACCCAGGTGAAGAGGGCGGAGAGCACCAGGGCGAATACCGCCGCCGCCCACATGGGGTCGGCCAGCTCGCACAGTACGCCGATGGCGATGCCGGTAAAGGCGCTGTGGCCCAGGGCATCGGAGAAAAAGGACATACGGTTGGTGACCACCATGGTGGACAGAAGCCCAAAGAGCGGCGTCACCACCAAAATGGCCAGCAGGGCGTTTTTCATAAAATAGAGGCTCCCGGCCTCCGCCCAGGAGAAGGGCAGGAGGGAGACCAGCCGATACCAAAGCTCCATCATCCTTCCTCCTTCAACCGCAGATGGAAGACGGCGGCAAATTCCGGGGAGTCCATGACCTCCTGGGGCGCCCCCACCTTCAGCACCGTCTCCTTCATCAAAACCACCTTGTCGGCGTAGTCGGCCAGATTAGAAAAATCGTGGGTGGAGAGCAGGATGGACAGGTCATACCGCCGCCGCAGCTCATCCAGCAGCCGCAGCAGCTGCAACTCCCCCTCCACATCCACCCCGGAGAAAGGCTCGTCCAGCATGAGGACGTGGGGCAGAGGCTCCAGGGCCAGGGCCAGGAGCACCCGCTGCAACTCGCCGCCGGAGAGGGAACCCAGCTTCTGGTCGATCAGCCCCTCCCCGTGGACACGGGCAAGGCTCCCCCGCACCTTTTCCCGCAGTGCCTTTGGGGTCGCCAGAAAGGCCGGCCAGGTGCCGGCGGCGGACACGAAGAGGTCCAGCACGCTCACCGGGTCGCCCCGGTCAAAGGCGGGAGACTGGGGCACATAGCCGATCAGCGGCCGGGTCTTGGCGCCGCCGGAGCGCTCGAACTGGATGTCCCCGGTGTGGGGCTGCTGGCCCAGGATGGCCTTGAAGAGGGTGGATTTTCCCGCCCCGTTGGGGCCGATGAGGGCGACGATCTGGCCGCAGTGGACGTGCAGGTCGATGGAGCGCAGGATGGTCCTTCCCTCGGCCACCACGCCCAGGCCGCTCACCCGCAGGCAGCACGCGCCCTTGCAGTCGTCGCCGCCGTGTCTGTGTACGCTCATCCCAACGCCTCCCGTACAGTTTCCAGATCTTGGCTCAAAGCCTCCAGGTACGGCTCTATGCCCGTCCCATCCCCGGACATCACCATGTCAAGTTCATACACTTTACACCCCGTCTCCCGGGCGATCACGTCCGCGGAGCGGCGGGAGCCGTTTTTCTCCACGAAGACGGCGGGGACGTTGGCGTCGCGCACCAGCGCGATCAACTCCGCCAGCTCCTTGGCGCTGATCTCCGCGCCCTCCTCCTCCTCGATGGCGCGGGGCGCGGACAGGGAGAAGGCGTGGGCGAAGTACTGGAACCCGTCGTGGAAGGTGATAAACGGCCCCTGGAGCGCCTGGCCGCCGCCGGCCTTCAGGCTCTTTAACCGCCCCTGGGCAGCCTGGGCGTTGGCGGCAAAGCTGGACTGATCCTCCGGGTCCAGCCCGGACAGCCCCTGGGCGATGGCGGCCACCATCTGGGACGCCCGATCCGGGTCCATCCAGATGTGTGGGTCCATCTCCCCCTCGCCCTCGTCCTGGGCGGGGAGGAGGGGGATCGTTTGGGCGCAGTCGAGAATGGGGACGTCCTTCTGGGCCAGGGCGTCGTCCAAAAACGCCTCCAGCCCCGCGCCGTTGCGGACGATGACGTCGGCGGCCTCCACCGCCCGCATATCCTCCACCGTGAGGGTGTAGTCGTGGAGGCAGGAGGTCTGCTGGTTGACCAGCAGGTCCACCTGGATACCGTCCACCCCCTGGGTGACGGCGGTGGTGAAGAGGTAGACGGGGTAGGTGGTGCAGAGGATGTGCCGGTCACCGGGCGCCGCCTGCCGCCCGCAGCCGGAGAGCAAGACCAGCGTCAGCGCCAGGGCCAGGACACGCTTCACAGGACGACCCCCTCTCCCAAATTTGTTGATATACAATTATAAACCATGAAGGCATTTTTGTAAATCATCACCAGTCGATTTGTCAAAAGTGGAGAAAATCCGCACGATTTGGGAGAAAGGGCGAAAAAGATACTTTACAGGAGGGGGGGAGATGGCGTACAATACAGAATGTGGGAAAAAGGATCTATCTACGATACCGATAAAGCGGAGGAGATCGTCTTGAGCGTTTTAGACGTCATTACGATGGTGGGCGCCATCGCCACCTTCCTATACGGCATGACGACCATGACCAAGGGCCTGGAGAAGGTCTCCAGCGGCCGGTTGGAGAGCCTTCTGGAAAAGCTCACCGACAACGTCTTCAAGGGCGTGCTCCTTGGCGCACTCATCACCGCCATCATCCACTCCTCCGCCACCACCACCGTCATGTGCGTGGGCTTCGTCAACGCCGGGATCATGCACCTGGAACAGACGGTGGGCATCATCATGGGCGCCAACATCGGCACCACCATCACCGCCCAGATCCTCCGCCTGGCCAGCATCTCCACCGACTCCAACCCCATCCTGATGCTGCTCCAGCCCGCGGCCCTTGGCCCCATGCTGATGGTGATCGGCATCCTCTTCTATATGTTCATCACCGGCGGGCGCAAGAAGAACGTGGGCGAGATCTTGCTGGGCATGGGCCTGCTGTTCGTGGGCATGAACACCATGACCGTGGCCGTGTCCGGGCTTCAGAATGAGCCGTGGCTCGCCGATCTCTTCACCGTGGTCTCCAACCCCATCCTGGGTATGCTGGTGGGCGCTGTTCTCACCGCCCTGTTGCAGAGTTCCACCGCCTTCACCGGTATCCTCCTGGCCCTGAGCACCACCGGGGCCATCACGTACAGCGCGGCCATCCCCATGATCCTGGGCCAGAACATCGGCACCACCGTCACCGCCCTGATCTCCAGCGCCGGCGCCAGCAAGAACGCCAAGCGCACCGCCCTGATCCACCTCTTTTTCAACGTCTTCGGCTCCCTCTTCTTCCTGGTGGCCTTCTACGTGGGCAACGCCATCTTCCACTTCCCGTTCTGGGGTTCTGTGGTGGATATGGGCGGCATCGCCAACTTCCACCTGCTGTTCAACCTGACCTGCACCCTGTTGCTGCTGCCCTTCCGCAAGCAGCTTGTGTGGCTGGTGGAGCGGATCGTCCCCGGGGAGAAGGAGGACTTCGAGACCTCCATCCTGGACGAGCGTTTCCTCTCTTCCCCCTCTATGGCCCTGGAAAAGGCCCATGAGGCGGTGATCCAGATGGGCACCCTGGCCCGGGAGAACTTCAAGCGGGCGGAGGCGTTGCTCCAGAAATACGACGAGAAGACCATGGACCGCCTCCAGGAGCGGGAGGACACCATCGACAAGCTGGAGACCAGCCTGGACAACTACCTGGTGCGCCTGTCCAACCGCTCTCTGTCCCCCACCGACTCCAGCCGGGTCTCCGAGCTGCTCCACACCCTCAGCGACTTTGAGCGGGTGGGCGACTACGTGGTCAACGTGGCCGAGTGCGCCCAGGCCATGGACGAGCAGGAGCTGGAGTTCTCCAGCCAGGCGGCCTTTGAGATGCAGACCTTGCTCTCCGCCGTGGGGCGGATCCTGGACACCACCCTGGGGTGCTACACCGAGCGGGACGTAGTCCTGGCCAAGAAGGTGGAACCCCTGGAAGAGGTCATCGACCTGATGCGCGACGAGCTGCGCGGCCGCCACATCGAGCGGCTGAAGGCGGGGGAGTGTACCGTGGAGGTGGGCGCCCAATTTTTGGAGTTGCTCATCAACCTGGAGCGTGTGGCCGACCACTGCTCCAACATCGCCATGTATATCCTCCGGGAGGAGGCCCATGCCGGCGACCCGGTGCTGGAAAACTCCCACCTCTACCTCCACCAGCTCCACGAGGGGGGCAGCGACGCCAACTTCGACCAGCTCTATTCCGACTACAAGAGCCGGTATTACGACGTTCTTCTCAACTCCGTCGACCCCGGCGAGGTGCCCCCCATGTTCCGGGAGGCCCCGGAGGAGGACTGAAAAGTTTTTGAAAAAATCCGGAAAAGCGGTTGCAATCCTGGCCCCGGATATGGTAGTATGAGAAGAGAAGGGATAGACCCACCCATCCCCGGGCACGAAATCAACGAGGAGTGATTGAATATGATCAAAGTCATCATGGGTGTGAAGGGTACCGGCAAGACCAAGCAGATGATCGACATGATCAACGCGGCGGTGAACAACGAGCACGGCAACGTGGTCTGCATCGAAAAGGGCCGGAAGCTCACCTATGACATCAGCTACCACATCCGTCTGGTGGAGGCCGAGCAGTACAACATCAGCAACTTTGAGGTCATGCGCGGCTTCATCTCCGGGCTTTACGCGGGCAACTTCGACATCACCCACATCTTCATCGACAGCCTGTGCAAGATCGTCTCCAGCGACTGCGGCCCCGAGCTGGACTCCTTCCTGGCCTGGCTGGACGGCTTTGCCGAGCGCAACAACATCAAGTTCACTATCTCCATCAGCGCGGACGAGTCCGTGGCCTCGGAGGACGTGAAGAAATACTTCTGATCCCGCGAATACACAACAAAAAAGATGGTACGGCGTCTGCCGTACCATCTTTTT
>CANRLZ010000032.1 GCA_947631595.1 uncultured Oscillospiraceae bacterium | reverse complement strand
ACAAACATTCGAGTCAATAGTCCGTTTTATGGGACAGCCGCCGGAGTATCCTGACAGCATCCCAAACAAAGGAGGAAGCACCCATGAAAACCATCAAAGCCATCCTGGCGTCCCGCAAGCCCCTCTCCTTCCAGCACGCCCAAGTCCTCTACGGGGTGTCCATCCTGCTGGTCTTCCTGGCCACCGGCCGCCTGAGCTACCTGGCGTAAAGGAAGGCGGGGCAGTTCTGAGAGGAAAAACCCGCTTCAAGCAGGGCGGGGCAGTCGCGAGAGGAAAAAAGCCCGCTTCGAGCAGGACGGCGTAGTCCTAAGAGGAAAAAAGCCCGGCGAAAGTGTCCCTTTCGCCGGGCCGTAAGGTCGAATTTTGTCGGGTCAGCCCTCGTTCTCCTCCGCGGCGGTGACGGCGATGTGCAGCTCGTCCAGCTGGGCCTGGGTCACCGTGCCGGGCGCGCCCATCATCACGTCCTGGGCGGACTTGTTCATGGGGAAGGGGATGATCTCCCGGATGGAGTCCTCCCCGGCCAGGAGCATCACCATGCGGTCCACTCCGGGGGCGATGCCGGCGTGGGGGGGAGCGCCGTAGGTGAAGGCGTTGTACATGGCGGGGAACTTCGCCCGCACGTCCTCCTCCCCCAGACCCACCATGCGGAAGGCCTCCACCATGATCTCCGGGTCGTGGTTGCGCACCGCGCCGGAGCTGAGTTCCACGCCGTTGCACACCAGGTCGTACTGGTCGGCGGTGATGGACAGGGGGTCGATCTCCCCGGCCTGGGCCTTTTGCAGCACCTCCAACCCGCCGGAGGGCATGGAGAAGGGGTTGTGGCAGAACTCCAGCTTGCCGGACTCCTCCCCGATCTCGTACATGGGGAAGTCCACGATCCAGCAGAAAGCGTACTGCTCGCGGTCCATGTGTTCCGGGCAGAGCGCCCCCAGCATCTTCAGCAGCACCCCGGCGGTCTTCTGCGCCGCCCGGAGGTCGGGGCTGGCGGTCAGCCCCACGAAGGTATTGGGTTCCAGGGCCAGGTCGGACACGACCTGGTCCTTTTTCTCCTGCAAAAACTTCGAGATGCCGCCCACCAGCTCGCCCTGCTCGTCCAGCCGGAACCAGTAGGGTTTCTGCCCGGCCTGAACCTCCACGTCGTCGCAGAGCTTGTCGATCTGCTTCCGGGTGGCGGCGAAGTTTGTCACCTTCACCGCCTTGACCCGAGCGCCCTGGAAGGGGCCGAAGCCGCAGTCGGCCACGAGGTCGGTGACGTCCCGGACGGTGAGGTCGATGCGCAGGTCGGGCTTGTCGGTGCCGTAGGTCTCCATGGCCTCCAGATAGCCGATGCGCCGGAAGGGGGCGGGGGAGGCGGCGCTGTACTTGCCGTACTGGGCGAAGATGGGCGGCAGCACCTGCTCCAGCACGGCGAACACGTCCTCCTGGCCGGCGAAGGCCATCTCCATGTCCAGCTGGTAGAACTCGCCGGGAGAGCGGTCGCCTCGGGCGTCCTCGTCCCGGAAGCAGGGGGCGATCTGGAAGTACTTGTCAAAGCCGGAGGCCATCAGGAGCTGCTTGAACTGCTGGGGCGCCTGGGGCAGGGCGTAGAACTTGCCGGGGTGCTTCCGGCTGGGCACCAGGTAGTCCCGTGCGCCCTCCGGGCTGGAGACGGTGAGGATGGGGGTGGTGATCTCCAAAAAGCCCTGGTCGATCATGGCGCCGCGCAGGGCGGCCACCACATTGGAGCGGAGGATGATGTTGTCCCGCACCTGGCTGTTGCGCAGGTCCAGATAGCGGTACTTCAGCCGCGCCCCCTCGTCCGCCTCCCGTGAGCGGGAGACCTGGAAGGGCAGCTCGTTGTGGCGGCAGCGGCCCAGCACCGTCATGGTCTGGGGCACCACCTCGATCTCCCCGGTGGGCAGGTTGGGATTCTTGCTGGCCCGCTCCCGGACGGCGCCGGTGACCTGGACGGTGGACTCCTTGTTCAGCGCCTTGAACTGGGCCATCATCTCCTCGGTCTCCACCACCACCTGGGTCACGCCGTAGAAATCCCGCAGCACGGCAAAGCCCAGGTTGGACCCCACCTCCCGCAGATTCTCCAGAAATCCCGCCAGGGTGACGGTCTGCCCCACGTCCTCTATGCGCAGTTGGCCGCAGGTGTGGGTCCGGTAGGCTGTTTTGATCTCGCTCATGGTCATCCTCCTTGCCGCGGAACGCCCCGGACTGGGCCGGGGTTCGCGAAGTTTGCTGTTATATAAGGTCAGTCCGGCCTCCGCTCCCGGATGGGGGCGGCGCGGCGGACGTCGGCCAGGGCGGCGTGGACCGCCTGGGCGGCCTCCTGGGCGGTGAGCAGCGTCTGCTCCCCGGTGGTCATGTCCTTCAGCGCCACCTTCCCCTGGGCGATCTCGTCCTCCCCCAGGATGGCGGCGAAGGGCACGCCCAGCTTGTCGGCGTAGGCCATCTTCTGCTTGAACTTCTTCTCCTCAAAATAGATCTGCGTCCGCACCCCCGTCTCCCGCAGGGCGGTGGCCAGAGCCACGGCGGGCGCCTGATCCCCCGTCATGGGCAGGATGAGCACCTCCGCCGGGGCGGTGAGCCGGTCCTCGTTCAGCAGCCCCTGCTCGTCCAGCACGTAGAAAAGCCGGGTGAGGCCGATGGAGATACCGACGCCGGGGAGTTGTTTTTCCGTATAATATTCCGCTAAGTTATCGTACCGCCCGCCGGAGCAGGGGGAGCCGATCTCCGGGTAGTCCAGCAGGCGCGTCTCGTAGACGGTGCCGGTGTAGTAGTCCAGGCCACGGGCGATGGTGAGGTCCACCTGGAAGTGTTCCTCGGGCACGCCGAAGGCGGCCAGGTGGCGGCACACCGCCGCCAGCTCGTCCAGGCCCAGGTCGAAGGTCTCGTTTTTGCCCCGGTAGCCCTCCAGGGCGGCCAGGACGTCGCCGTTGGAGCCTTGGATGGAGAGGAAGGACAGGATCTCCTCCGTGGCGGCCGGGCTGAGGCCCAGGTCCTCGGTGAGGGTGAGGGCTACCTTCTCCCGGCCGATCTTCTCCAGCTTGTCCACCACGCGCATGATGTCCCCGGACTTGTCCGTCAGGCCCAGCATGGCGTAGAACCCGTTGAGCAGCTTGCGGTTGTTCACCCGGATAACGAACCGGGTGAGGCCCAGGCGGGTGAAGGCGGCGTCGATGATGGCGGGCATCTCCGCGTCGTTGAGGATGTCCAGCTTGCCGTCGCCGATCACGTCGATGTCCGCCTGGTAGAACTCCCGGAAGCGCCCCCGCTGGGCGCGCTCCCCCCGGTAGACCTTGCCGATCTGGCAGCGGCGGAAGGGGAAGGCCAGTTCGTTCTGCCGCAGGGCGACGTACTTGGCCAGGGGGACGGTGAGGTCGAAGCGCAGGGACAGGTCGCTGTCCCCCTTCTGGAAGCGGTAGATCTGCTTCTCCGTCTCCCCGCCGCCCTTGGCCAGGAGTACCTCGCTGGCCTCCAGGAGGGGGGTGTCCAGGTCGTAGAACCCGTAGAGGGCGTAGACCTCCCGAAGGGTCTCCACCATGGCGTCAAAGAGGACCTGCTTCCGGGGCGACAGCTCCAGGAAGCCGGACAGGGTGCGGGGCTTTTGGATGGGCATGGGGCGTATCTTCCTTTCTTACTGAGGTGCGGAAAAAGGCAAAATGACGCCACCCCTCCGTCTGGAAGGGGTGGCGGCCAGACGAATTCAGACGATGAAGGGGGCGGTCTTGGGACTCATGGCGGTGCGCCAGTCCAGGTCGCCCCGGTCCAGGCCCAGGATGAGCATCTCCGCGGTGGCCAGGTTGGTGGCCACGGGGACGTTATACTGGTCGCAGAGGTTGATGATATACTGCAAGTCCTTGTCCTCCATGCTGATCTTGGGGTCGGAGAAGGTGAGCACCAGGTCGATCTCGTTGTAGGGGATGCGGGCGCCGATCTGCTGGGCGCCGCCGGCGTTCCCCGGCAGGAGGAGGTGGACCTTCAGCCCCGTGGCCTCGGACACCACGCGGCCGGTGGTGTCGGTGGCGCAGAGGGTGTGCTTGGCCAGGACAAAACTGTAAGCGGTGCAGAACTGAACCATCAATTCCTTTTTCTGGTCGTGACTCATGATCGCGATATTCAAAGCTACCACTCTCCTTGTGGCTCCGGCCTCTGGGCGCTCAGCTCATCATCAGGGGGACGTGCTGGCCCATCAGGCGCTTGGCGATATTCAAATAGGCGACGGCGGCGTTCTTCCGCTCGGCCAGGATCAGGGGCACGCCCGCCCCGGCGGCGAGGGTCACCACCGGGTCCTCCGGCACCACCCCCAGCAGGGGCAATCCGGCGGTGTTCATGGCCTCATCCAGGTTGGTGCGCAGTTTGCGGATCAGCCTGGGCTGGACCCGGTTCATTACCAGGTGCAGCGTCTCCAGCGCGGGGGACAGGACGGTGACGGTGCGCTGGGCGTCCCGCAGGGCGGAGGGGTCGGTGGTGGCCACCACCACGCCCCGGTCGGCGACCTGCGCCGCCAGGCGCGGACCCTCCCCCAGACCGGCGGGGCAGTCCATGAGGACGTAGTCGAACTGCTCCTTGGCGAGGCCGGTGAGCCGGGCCAGGTCTCCGGGGGTCATGGCCCTCTCCAGCGTCATGGGGGCGGTGAGAAGGTACAGCCCCCCGATCTCCGGGTGGACGGTCGCGGCGCGCTCCAGGTCGCAGCGGCCGGAGAGCACGTCGGTGAAGTCCATCACCGCGCTGTCCGTCATGCCCAGGGAGATGTCCAGGTTCCGAAGGCCCACGTCCATGTCCAGGCACAGCACCCGCTGACCCAGGGCGGCCAGGCAGGAACCCACGGCTCCGGTGAAGGAGGTCTTTCCGGTACCCCCCTTCCCGGAGGTGACTACGATAGAGACGGACATAGGCATCACCCCCCTGGTCGCACCCTGGAGCGCCCTCCAGGAAGGCACCCCGGCAAATAGAACGCCACTTTTCCCAGGTATTTTATCATAGATTTTGGCAAATAGCAACGGATTTCCAGAAAAAAGTAGCGACCAATTTGGTGATTTTTCTTAATTTCACCCCATGAGGGGCAAAAAATTTCGTCTATTTCCCCCGAATTTGCTTCCACCGCCGGGGAAAACCCGCCGGGGTGGGGGCGACCTTGGCGATGGGCCAGACCCGGTGGGTGACCTCTGTGCCGGGGATGAGGTAGTCCACCGGCGGCTCCGCCCGGCCGCCCAACCGCTCCAGGTGGGGCAGGGCGGCTTGCAGCTCATCGCCGCTGTCCACCGTCTTCATGGCCAAAAAGCTGCCCCCCACCCGCACCAGGGGCAGGCACAGCTCCCCCAGGACGGTGAGGTCGGCCACCGCCCGTGCGGCGGCGAAGTCGAAGGCCTCCCGCAGGGCGCGCTCCCGCCCGGCGTCCTCCCCCCGGAGGTGCAGGAGGGTGACGTTGGAAAGGCCAAGAGTCTCGATAACAGAGCGTATAAAATTCAGCCGTTTTTCCAGCGGGTCAATCAACGTGACCTGACAGGACCGCTCCAGAATGGCCGCCACCAGGCCGGGGAACCCCGCCCCGGTGCCCACGTCCACCAGGCGCTTCCCCGCCAGGGGAAAGCGGGCGCACAGGGCGGCGCAGTCCAGCATGTGGAGGTCGGCCACGGCCTCCGGCTGGGTGATGGCGGTGAGGTTCATCACCCGGTTGGTCTCCAGGAGCAGCGCCCCGTAGGCAGCCAGGGCCTCCGCCCCGGCCGGGTCCAGGCCCAGCTGGGCCAGCCCGGCGGCGATGCGCGCCCTCACCAGCGGATGAAGTCGCCCACGGCCAGGGAATAGGCCACGGCGATGGTGATGGCGATGACCACCAGGGCCAGGATGAAGGCGGTGACCCGCTCCCGCGGGGTGGCCCAGTGGATGGGCTGGCCCATCTCGTCAAAGAGGCGGCGGCCCTTCTCGTCCACCGCCGGCTCCTGGGGCGCCGACTCCGGGGAGACGGACTCCTCCGGGGTCTCCCCCTGGGGGGTGTTGTCCCGGCTCATTTCTTCAGCAGATCCCGGATCTCGGTGAGCAATTTCTCCTCCGCGCTGGGTTCCGGGTCAGGCGCCGGGGCAGGTGCCTCTTCCTTCTTGCGGCGCATGGCGTTGATGACCTTGATCATGCAGAACACGGCGAAGGCCACGATAATGAAGTCCAGGATGGTGGCCAGAAACAGCCCGAAGTTCACCGCCACCTCCGGGGTCTCCCCCACGGCGGCCTTCAGCACCCACTTCCAGGTGGTGAAGTCGATGCCGCCGGTGAGCATGGACACCAGGGGCATGACGATGTCGTTCACCAGGGAGGTGCTGATCTTGCCGAAGGCGCCGCCGATGATGACGCCCACGGCCATATCCACCACGTTCCCCCGGGCGATGAACTCCTTGAACTCGCCGAGAAAGCCCTTTCCTTTTTCCTTCACGGACACGGTACACTCCTCCTTTAAACATCCACAGTTGTGGAGAAAATTACTTCTTGTCCTTGGGCACCAGCACCTGGGTGCCGCCCATGTAGGGCCACAGCACCTCCGGGATCTTCACGGTGCCGTCCGCCTGGAGGTTGTTCTCCAGCAGGGCGATGAGCATCCGGGGGGGCGCCACGCAGGTGTTGTTCAGGGTGTGGGCCAGCTGGATCTTGCCGTCCTCCCCCTTGAAGCGGATCTTCAGCCGCCGGGCCTGGGCGTCGCCCAGGTTGGAGCAGGAGCAGACCTCAAAGTACTTCTGCTGCCGGGGGGACCAGGCCTCGATGTCGCAGGACTTCACCTTCAGGTCGGCCAGGTCGCCGGAGCAGCACTCCAACTGCCGCACGGGGATGTCCATGCTGCGGAACAGCTCCACGGAGTAGCGCCACATCTTCTCGTACCACGCCATGGAGTCCTCCGGCTTGCAGACCACGATCATCTCCTGCTTCTCGAACTGGTGGATGCGGTAGACCCCCCGCTCCTCGATGCCGTGGGAGCCTTTCTCCTTGCGGAAGCAGGGGGAGTAGGAGGTGAGGGTCTGGGGTAGGGAGGCCTCCGGGAGGATCTGGTCGATGAACCGGCCGATCATGGAGTGCTCGCTGGTGCCGATGAGGTAGAGGTCCTCTCCCTCGATCTTGTACATCATCCCCTCCATGTCGGTCTGGGACATGACCCCCTCTACCACGTTGCCGTGGATCATGAAGGGGGGGATGCAGTAGGTGAAGCCCTTGCCGATCATGAAGTCCCGGCCATAGGCCAGCACCGCCTCGTGGAGCCGGGCGATGTCCCCCAGCAGGTAGTAGAACCCTGCGCCGGACACCCGCCCGGCGGCGTCCAGGTCGATGCCGTCAAAGGAGGCCATGATGTCGGTGTGGTAGGGCACCGGGAAGTCGGGCACCACCGGGTCGCCGAAGCGCTCCACCTCCACGTTGGCGGAGTCGTCCGGGCCGATGGGCACGCTGGGGTCGATGATCTGGGGGATGACCAGCAAAATTTTGCGGATCTTCTCGGCCAGCTCCGTCTCCTTGGCCTCCAGGGCGGCCAGCCGGTCGGCGTTGGCCTTCACCTGGGCCTTGGCCGCCTCCGCCTCCTGGAGCTTGGAGGGGTCCTTCTTGGCCTGGCCCATGAGCATCCCCACCTGCTTGGAGAGCTGGTTCCGGGCGGCCCGGAGGTCGTTTGCCTCGCTCATGGCGGCCCGGTTCTCCCCGTCCAGGGCGATGACCTCGTCCACCAGGGGCAGCTTCTCGTCCTGGAACTTCTTGCGGATGTTCTCCTTTACAAGGTCGGGATTTTCACGGATAAAGCGGATGTCCAGCATCTGAGATTACCTCTTTTCCCAAAGATTGTTTCACGTGAAACGCGCTCAAGGCGCGGCGGACGGGGACGGTTCCGGGGAGGAGAGTTGGCCCCGGAGCGCGGCCAGCTCCTGCCGGACCTTGGCCAGCTCCTCGGAGACGGCGCGGTTTTTCTCCTGGCTGTCGGCCAGGTCGCTCTGGAGCTTGATGGTCTCCTCCCGGAGTTCTCGGTTCTCCTCCACCAGTTGGTCGATGGTATGGAGGGAGTTGGCGGACTGGTTCAGCCCGGCCACGGCCTGGTTGCTGCGCTCCTGCATGAGGAAGGCCACCACCAGCAGCACGAAGGCCACGGCCACCAGCAGGATCAGATACGGGGTCACGGACTGCCCCCGCCCGGGGCGGGTGTGCTCCGTCTCGTATTGGAGGTTGGCCGCCTCCTCGGCGTCGGGGCGATGTCGGCTCACGGGCGCTCGCCCCCTTTCAGGCTCAGGCGCTCCAGCAGGCTCTCCAGGTCGTCCAGGTCGTAGTATTCCATGGTGAGCAGACCCTTCTTCTTCCCCGGCTGAAAGGCCACCTTCCGGCCAAAGCGCTCCGAGAGCTGCCGGGAGAGGTCCTGATAGTAGAGGTCAAAGTCCTCCTTCTCCGCGGGCTTGGGCGGCTCCTTTTTCTTTTCCGGCCTGCCCAGGCGCTTGGCCAGAGCCTCCGTCTCCCGGACGGAGAGGCCCTCGGCCACCACCTTCTGGGCCAGCTTCTTCTGGGCCTCCCCGCCGGGGGCGGCCAGGATGGCCCTGGCGTGGCCGGCGGAGAGCTTCCCCTCCTCCAGAAGGAGCCGCACCCCGTCGGGCAGGGCCAACAGCCGCAGGGCGTTGGCCACCGCCGGGCGGGACTTGCCCATGCGCTGGGCCACCTGCTCCTGGGTCATGCCGTAGTCCTCCATGAGCGCGCGGTAGCCGTTGGCCTCCTCCATGGGGTTCAGATCCTCCCGCTGGAGGTTTTCAATCAGGCCCAGCTCCATGACCTTCTTGTCGTCCGCCTCGATGATGTTCACCGGCACCTCGCCCAGGCCGGCCTCCTTGGACGCCCGCCAGCGGCGCTCGCCGGCGACGATCTGGTAGTACCCGGAGGCCAGGCGGCGGACGGTGATGGGCTGGAGGAGGCCGTGCTCCCGGATGGACTCGGCCAGCTCCCCGATGGCCTCGGCGTCGAATTTCTTCCGGGGCTGCTTCATCCCGGGCTGGATCTGGGAGATGGGGAGGGTGGTCTGGCTGCCCGACTGGGCCTCCGTGTACACCTCGTCGCCCATGAGGGCGCCCAGGCCCTTGCCCAGACCCCGTTCTCTGTTTGCCATAGACGATCGTTCCTTTCTATGCTCTTTGTTTCACGTGAAACATCAGCCCCGGGCGTCCAGCTCGGCGGCCAGGTTGCGGTAGGCCTCCGCGCCCCGGCTCCACGCGTCGTAGGACAGCACCGGCTTGCCGTGGCTGGGCGCCTCGGACAGCCGGACGTTCCGGGGGATCACCGAGGCGTAGACCTTGCCGGGGAAGTGCCGCTTGACCTCCTCGGCCACCTGCATGGAGAGGTTGGTGCGCCCGTCGTACATGGTGAGGATGACCCCCATCAGATCCAGCTCCGGGTTCAGCTTCCGCTTCACGATGCGCAGGGTGGTGAGCAGGTCGGACAGGCCCTCCAGGGCGTAGTACTCGCACTGCACGGGCACCAGAATGCGCCGGGCGGCGCACAGGGCGTTCAGGGTGAGCAGCTCCAGGGACGGGGGGCAGTCGATGAGGACGTAGTCGTACCGGTCGGCCACCGGGGCCAGCGCGTTGCGCAAAAGGTGCTCCCGGTGATCCATGGAAATCAGCTCCACCGTGGCCCCGGCCAGGGACTTGTTGGCGCCGATCACGTCCGCCCAGGGGGTGGCGACGATGGCTTTCTCCACCGGCGCGCCGTCCACCAGCACCTCGTAGACGGAGGGGGAGAGGGTGGACTTGTCCACCCCGAAGCCAGAGGTGGCGTTGCCCTGGGGGTCGAAATCGCACACCAGCACCCGCCGGCCCAGGTCGTGGAGGGCGGCGGCGAGGTTGACGCAGGTGGTGGTTTTCCCCACGCCGCCCTTCTGGTTCACAATGGCGATGGTCGTTGACATGAGCGTACCTGCCTTCTTTGATGGATGGGGACATACTACGCCTATTATATAAGGAGGGGCGGCGGATTTCAACCGTTATTTCCAAAAACCCGGAAAAAAGCGGCCGCCCTCGAGCTGAGGACGGCCACGGGCGGGCGGATGTTTCACGTGGAACACTTGGGGAGGGTAATGGTGAGGCGGATCTCCCGGTCGTCCTCCTCCCGGCGGCATTGGGCGGGGATGCCGGCGGACTGGACCAGCTTCAGGTTTTTGGCCAGGGAGTTGAGGAAGATGCCCACGTCCCGGAGGACGAACCGGGGCTTTCGCCGAACGGGCTTGGGGGAGAGGAGGGTGTCTACATATTGTTCTGTTGCCCGGACGGTGAGGTCGTGGGCCACAATATATTGTGCCGCCCGGAGCTGGTCGCCCTCCTCCGGCAGCCGGAGGAGGGCCCGGGCGTGGCGCTCCCCGAAGCCCTTGGCGCGCAGCAGGGTGAGGGCGTCGGGGGAGAGGCGAAGGAGGCGGAGTTTGTTGGCCACGGCGCTCTGGCTCTTGCCCAGCCGCCGGGCGGCCTCCTCCTGGGTCATGCGGTAGGTGGCGGTGAGCTGGCTCAGGGCCAGGGCCTCGTCCAGGAAGTCCAGGTCCCGCCGCTGGAGGTTTTCCACCAGGGCCAGCACGGCGCTCTCCTCCCGGTCCACCTCCGCCACCAGGCAGGGGACGGTGCGCAGCCCCGCCAGCTTGGCCGCCCGGAGCCGCCGCTCGCCGCTCACCAGCTGCCAGCCCTCCTCCGTCTGCCGGACGGTGAGGGGCTGGAGGACGCCGTGGACGGCGATGGAGTCGGCCAGCTCCCCCAGCGCCTGGGGGGAGAAGGCGGTGCGGGGCTGACTGGGGTTGGGCGCGATGTCCTCCACCGGGAGTTCCAGCACCCGCCGGGTCTGCTTGCCAAACGCCATAAAAAACCCCTTCTTTCCTTTGGTGTGGGAAAATTCTACCACATCCGAAGGGGGAAAGAAGGGGAAGGGCGTCGGCAAAGGGTGGGAAATCAAAAAACTCCGAACGGGCCGGGGGACGTCACTCCACCATCTCGTAGGAGGAGGCCGGCATGACCTCCCGGAGGCCCAGGAGCTTGTAGATCTTGCAGATCTCCAGCACGGCGCAGAACTTGTCCGCCAGGCTGATGATCACCGCCAGCCTACACCGGGGCGCATGGTACGCCAGCGGCCACATGTGGGAGAGGATGCTGTTCTGCTCGTCGGCGGTCAGGTCGGGCACCAGGGCTTTGGCGTTTTCCAGGGCGGCGATGGGGTGGTAAAAGCACTGGTTGCCGGGGTGGCTGTCCGGGCGGTAGGGACTGTACAGGTAGAGGTCGTGGAGCAGTCCGGCGCGGGCGGCGGCGTAGTAGTTCGCCCGCAGCCGCCGGGCCAGGCGAAAGGCCACGTAGGAGACAAAGAGGGAGTGCTCGTAGGTGGTCACGCCGAAGTGGTGGTTCCACTGGCCCATGGACTGGACCTCCTGGGTGTCCAGCAGGGGGCGCATCAGCTCCAAATAAACGCGCAGGCTGGGACTTTTCCGCACGGCCCTCGCCTCCTCTCGGGAGAGAGTATACTACATCCGGGAAAAAAGTAAAAGAGTCTTTCTGGATTTGTAAGAAATTTTTAAGAACTTTCCGGGGGCACTGTGGTAAGATAAGCCCATGAAACGAGGAAAGGAGGGGTGAGCGATGATACCGTTGGCCGCCCGGGACAGTCTCCCGGTCTGGGATCAGGTGGTCCATGGGATCGCCGACCTGGTGCGCAAGGGCGCCTTTCTCCCCGGCGAGGCGCTGCCGCCGCCGGAGGAGCTTGCCCGGCAGCTGGTGCTCAACCCCGAAGCGGTGCGGCGGGCCTACGCCGCCCTGGAGGAGGAGGGCTTGCTGGCCCATGGAAGGGACGTTTACACCGTAGCGGAAGGGAGGGAGACGCCGTGATCAAGGTGTCCAAGGTGGACAAGTATTTTGACGGCTTCCACTGTCTCAAAGAGTTGACCATGACGGTGCCCACCGGCGCCATCTACGGCCTGGTGGGGCCAAACGGCGCGGGGAAATCCACCATCCTGCGCCACCTCAGCGGGGTCTACCGCCCCGACGCCGGGGAGATCACCCTGGACGGGGAGGAGCTGTTTGAAAACCCGGCGGTGAAGGGAAAGGTCGCCTGCATCCCCGACGAGCTGTACTGCTTCACCTCCGCCTCCACCCGGGATATGATGCGCTTTTATAGGGGTATCTATCCCAATTTCGACATGGAGCGCTACAACGCGCTCCGGGAGGCGTTTCCCGAGGTGGACGAGCGCCGGCCCATCCGGCGGCTGTCCAAGGGGATGCAGAAGCAGAGCGCCTTTTGGCTGGCCCTGTGCCGGCGGCCCCAGGTGCTGCTGCTGGACGAGCCGGTGGACGGCCTGGACCCGGTGATGCGCCGCCAGGTGTGGAGCCTCATGCTCCGGGACGTGGCGGAGTACGGCACCACCGTGCTGGTGTCCTCCCACAACCTCCGGGAGCTGGAGGACGTGTGCGACCACGTGGGCATCCTCTCCCACGGGTCCATGATGATCGAGCGCAGCCTGAAGGACCTCCAGGGGAACGTGGTGAAGATGCAGGTGGTCTTTCAGGAGCGGGAGGCGCCCCAGTTCCCGGAGGAGATGGAGATCCTGCACATCTCCCAGGTGGGGCGCATCCACACCATCATCATCCGGGGCACCGCCGAGGAGGTCACCAACCGCCTGGCGGTCTACTCCCCCATCCTCATGGAGGCGCTGCCCCTGAGTCTGGAGGAGATCTTCATCTACGAGTTGGGAGGTGAGCAGGACTATGCGGTGCGAGACATCATTCTTTAGTCTGACCCTGTTCAAAAAAGAGCTGACCCGCTACTGGCCCCTGTGGGGGGTGTGGCTGGCGGGGTGGATCCTGGTCCTGCCCGTGGGCCTCTGGAACTCCCAGCGCTGGAACGGCAGCGCCTCGGTGATGGCGGCGGACGTGAAGACCCTGCTGGTGGGCACCGGGCCGTTCATCGCCATGATCGCCCCCCTGGCGGCGGTGTGCGTGTTCTTCTACCTCTTCAAGCCCGCCGCCGCCAACTTCGTGGGGGCGCTCCCCCTCCGGCGGGAGGGGGCCTTCGCCACCGCTTTCTGCGCCGGATACGTGATGCTGGTGGGGCCGCTGGTGGCGGTCACCCTGCTCACCCTCCTGGTGGAGCTGGTGCTGGGGGCGGTGGCGGCGGGGTCGCTGTTCACCCTGCTGGGGGGCTGCCTGCTCCAGAGCTTTTTCTGGTTCTCCTTTGCAACCCTGTGCTGTGTCATCAGCGGCAACGGCGTGGCGGCGGTGTGCTTCTACGGCATCTTCAACGGCGTGGTGATGGTGATGACCGCGCTGCTGGACGAGGTGCTGGGGAGCTTCCTCTACGGCTTTGACAGATTTGGCCAGCAGGTGTGGGAGGTGGCGGAGTGGTTCACCCCCATCTATAAGATGAGTACCAGCGATCGGGAGCTGGCCGGCGCCCTGACCCCGGTGGGGCGGATGGAGATGCTGTGGGTCTACGCCGCGGTGGGCTTCCTCATGTTCCTGGCCGCCCTGGGCCTCCACCACATCCGCCGGGCGGAGCGGGCGGGGGACCTGATCGCCTTCGTGCCGGTGCGGTGGCTGTTTTTGGTGTCGGTGACCCTGTGCGGCGGGCTGTCTCTGGGCCTGCTCCTGCTGGTCATCATCTTCGACGCCCGGATGGAAAACCACGGCGCGCCCCTGGCCGGGTGCTGTGCCGTGGCCGCGGCGGTGAGCTGGTACGTGGCGGAGATGCTGCTCCACAAGTCCTTTAAGGTCTTCCGCAAGCACTGGAAGGGCGCGGCGGTGGGGGCGCTGTGCTTCGTGGTGGCCATCTGCGCCATCGACATGGACTGGATCGGCTTCACCACCTGGATCCCCGCCCCCCAGCGGGTGGAGCGGGCCACCCTCACCCTGACCGGCGACTTCGACTGGCCGGCCCGGGAGGGGTTGGAGTACGACAGCCAGTCCGTCTCCTCCCTCATCGACCTCCACCGGTACGTGGCCCAGCACCACCCGGACTCCTCCACCCCCGCCGACACCGACTCCTACTACGTGGGGATGGATCTGACCTACGACATGGGCCTGACCACCCAGCGGCGGACCTACTACTTCCTCTGTCCGGAGGGGAGCGAGCTGGAGGCCCTGATGGAGACCGCCCAGGTGGCGGGTCTGCCCCAGGTGGATGTGGACGCCTCCAACCCCAGGGAGGGCTACGTGAGCTGGAGGCGCGAGGACGAGACCGAGGGCTGGGACGAGCTGGACCCCGCCCAGGCGGAACGGGCCTGGAAGGCGGTGGTGGAGGACTTCCAGGCGGGGCGCTACCGCTCCGACCCCCAGTACAACAACAGCTACCAGAGCCGGGACGACGCCATCGAGCTGATCTGGCTGAAGCGGGACGAGAGGGGCTACTCCTACGCCGAGGATACCCACACCTACCAGTGCAGCCCCAAGACCACCAGCATGAACCGCTTCCTGGCGGAACTCCAGGCGGAGAAGGCCCAGGAGAGCCAGGAGGAGGACGCCGCCCCGGACACGGAGGCGGGGGACGTCCCGCCCTCGGACACCCCCGTGCCCCAGGGCGCGGAGGTCCCGCTGGCGGAGGCGGCGGATACGCCCTGACCCCAAACGCGAACAAAGAAGCGGCCGGCCAAAGGCCGTCCGCTGGAGACTGTCAAAGAAGCGGTCGGACCGCTTCTTTGACAGTTTTTGCGGCCCGCTGCAGCGCACTCCCCGGCCGCCGCGAGGGCGGCCGGCTCGCACGTTTGCGGGCCGAGATGTATTTTTCCCGACGTACACGCCGCCGGAAAAAATTTCCTATGAGTCTTTCGCGCCTAGCGGCGCGAAACTCTGCGAGGCTTTTTTGACAAGCTGAGCGGACGGCCAAAGGCCGTCCGCTCTTTGTTGTCAGGGAAGGAGCCGGTTTTTGGGGAGGCTAACGGTCGTTAGCCGTCCCCCAGGGGGCGGATGAGGATGAAGGGGGTGAGCTGGGTACTCTGGCCGGCGGGGTTGTCCCGGATGAGGCCCAGAAGG
>CANRLZ010000031.1 GCA_947631595.1 uncultured Oscillospiraceae bacterium | reverse complement strand
CCGGTGACACCCCGGGTATGAACCGAGTGCTCTAGCCAACTGAGCTACGCCGCCATGTCTCCCCGCAACAGGGCACAGAAGATTATATCCAATCCGCCCGGCGTTGTCAACCCTTTTTTTGAAAACCCAAAATTTGCCAGGTTTGGCCGGAGAATTTGTCTAAACTCCCCAAAAAATCCCTTGCAATAGGGAGGGAAAGCAAGTATAATAAATAAGCATTCGTGGGCATTTGCCCTTTTAGCAAGGTGGTGAAGCAACAAGATGGCGTTAGAAGCAGTGGAAGCTGTGAGCCGGGCGGAGGATCAGGCCAAGGAGATCATCGCCCAGGCCCAGAGCGAGGCCAAGTCCATCCTGGCCCAGGCGGAGAAGGCCGGCCGGGAGGCGCTGGAGACCGCCCGGGTGAAGGCCCAGGAGGAGTGCCAGGCCAAGCTGGCCCAGGCGGAGGCCGCCGGAAAGGCCCAGGGGGATAAGGCCCTGGACCAGGCCAAACAGGAGGCCCAGGCTCTCCGCCAGGCCGCCCAGGAGCGCATGGACGCTGTGGCTGCGCGGATCGTGGAGCGGATAAAGGGGGTCGGCGCTGGGTAATGTCAATCGTAAAGATGAAGCACCTGCGCGCCCTGGGCATGACCGAGGAGCGCGAGGGGCTGCTCAAGCGCCTGCGCAGCCTGGGCTGCGTCCAGATCGACACCCCCGCCGACGTGCCGGAGGGCTGGGACTTTCTGAACCCGCCGGACGCCGGGGAGCTGGACAAGGTCAACGGCCAGATCCAGGAGCTGGAGGCCGCCCTGGCGGTGCTGGGAAAGATAGACCCCCAGAAGAGGGGTCTGCTCTCCCCCCGGCCCCAGGTGCGGGAGCGGGAGCTGTTTGACAACGGCGCTTACAAGGTCGCGCTGGCGGTGGCCCGGGACGTGAACGACGCCCAGCGCCACCTCACCGCCCACCGTTCCCGCCGGAGCAAGCTGGTCTCCCAGCGCGCCGCCCTGACGCCCTGGCTGGAGTTGCCCGTGCCCCTGGACTTTGCCGGGACGCGGGAGACGGAGGCCATCTTCGCCTCCGCCCCGGCCAGCCGCCCAAGGGAGGCGGTGACAGACCGGCTGGACCAGGACGCGGCGCTCTATGACCTGACCTGGTGCGGGGAGGACCCGGAGTGCCGGTATTTCTTCCTCCTGTGCCACGCGTCCCAGTCCGAGGAGGTCCAGGCCGCCCTGCTGGACGCGGGGTGTACCCGGATGAACCTCTCCAACTGGACGGGCACCGCGGCGGAGAACGACGCGGATCTCCAGCGGCAGATCGACGAGCTGGACGGCTGGATCCGGGGCCGGGAGGAGGACATCGCCGAGAACGCCCCCCGCCAGGCCGAGCTGCGCCTGGCCCTGGACCGCGCCCGGCAGGACGCGGAGCTGGAGCGGGGCAAGCTGCGGCTGCTGGACACCCAGCAGACCTACCTGCTGGAGGGCTGGCTGCCCGCCGAGCGGGAGGAGGCGGTGGCCAAGCTCCTGGGGGAGTACACCGTCGCTTTCGAGATCACCGAGCCGGCGGAGGCGGATTACCCCCAGGTGCCGGTGAAGCTGAAAAACAACCCCATCACCGCCTCCATGAACCCCATCACGGAGATGTACTCCATGCCCGCCTACGACGGGGTGGATCCCAACCCGCTGATGGCCCCGTTCTTTATCCTCTTCTTCGGGTTTATGATGAACGACATGGCCTACGGCCTCATCATGGTCCTGGCCACCGCGCTTTACATTAAACTGGCCCGGCCCAAGGAGGGCCAGCGGAACTTTATGATGCTCTTCCTGCTGTGCGGGATCAGCACCTTCTTCTGGGGGGCGCTGACGGGGAGCTTCTTGGGCGACTTCATCCCCAAGCTCACTGGCATTTTGGGCAGGCAGCGCGACCTGCCCCACCTCTTCACCCCCATGGACGACACCATCATGGTGATGATCGGCTCGCTGGTGCTGGGCGTGATCCAGGTCTTTACCGGCATGGCCATCAGCGTGGTGGAGAAGTTCCGCAAGGGCGACCCCCTGGACGCGGTATTCGACGAGATCAGCTGGTGGGTCATCATCGGCGGCGGCGCCTGGGCCGCCCTGGGCGGCGGAACGCCCGCCAAGGTCATTCTGATCCTGGGCGGGTTGATGCTCCTGGTGGGCGGCACCCGCAAGGCCAAGGGCTTCGGCAAGGTCACCTCCGCCGTGGGCATCGTCTACAACGGCATCAGCGGATTTTTCAGCGACATTTTGTCCTACGTCCGCCTGATGGCCCTGATGCTCTCCGGCAGCGTGATCGCCTCGGTGTTCAACACCCTGGGCGCCACCTTCAACAACGTCATCCCCTTCGTTATCATCTCTCTCGTGGGGAACGCCCTGAACCTGGCGCTGAACCTGCTGGGGTGCTACGTACACACCCTGCGTCTCCAATGTCTGGAATTTTTCGGTCGGTTCTACAAGGAGGGCGGTCGTCCCTTTAAGCCCTTGACGGTAGATACAAACTTTGTAGAAGTTTTAAAGGAGGAGTAAAAAATGGTAGAATTTTTCAACATGATGGGCGGCACGGTGCTGGCCATCCTCGGCTCCGGCCTGGCGGTGCTGCTGTGCTGCATCGGCTCCGCCCGCGGCACCGGCATGGTGGGCGAGGCCGCCACCGGCGTTATCTCGGAAGCCCCGGAAAACTTCGGTAAGTGCCTGGTGCTCCAGGTCCTCCCCGGCACCCAGGGCCTGTACGGCATCGTGGCCTGGTTCTTCGCCCTGTTGCAGATGGGCGTGTTCGGCGGCACCAACCTGGTGGGCACCATGACCGTGGAGCAGGGCCTTGCCATCTTCATGGCCTGCATGCCCATCGCCTTCGGCGGCTGGCTGTCCGCCAAGTTCCAGGGCCGCGTGGCCGCCGCCTCCATCAACATCGTCGCCAAGCGCCCGGACGAGGCCACCAAGGGCATCATCCTGTGCGGTATCGTGGAGTTCTACGCCATCCTTTCCCTGCTGGCGTCCATCCTGCTGCTGATGTTCACCATCCCCGCCTAAAGGGGGGATCGGACCCATGAACGGAATCGAGAAGATCACCGCTCGCATCGAGAGCGACGCCCAACAGAAGGCCAGGGACATCCTGGAGGAGGCCAAAGTTCAGGCCCAGAGCGTGACGGATAACTACGCCCGCCACGGCGCCACCCTTCGCCAGGAGCTGCTGGACAAGGCCGAGGAGCAGGTACTCCTCCAGGTCCAGCGGATGTCCGGCGCCGGGGAGCTGGAGGGGCGCAAGGAGCTGCTGCGCACCAAGCAGGAGCTGCTGGAGCAGACCTTCGCCCTGGCCTTGGAGAAGCTGCGCACCCTCCCCCAGGAGGCGTACACCGCCCTGCTCACCGGCTGGCTGGTCAAGGCCGCCCCGGCGGGGCAGGGAGAGGTCATTATGAACCAGTCCGACCGGACCCGCGTGGGGAAGGACGTGGTCACCGCCGCCAACGACGCGTTGAAGGGCGGGCGCCTCACCCTGAGCCAGGAGACCCGCCCCATCCAGGGCGGCTTTGTCCTCCGGGACGGGCTGGTGGAGGTCAACTGCGCCCTGGAGACCCTGGTGGACCAGGAGAAGGAGACGTTCTACGGCCAGGCGGCCGAACTCCTTTTCCCGGCCGGCTGACAGGTGACAAGGAGGGAACGCCTTGTTTAACAAAAAGCCCAGAGAGCCGAAGGACACCGAGTATCTGGCCATCTCCGCCCGGCTCCACGTCTGGGAGACCCGGCTTTTGACCCGGGAGCGGCTGGAGCAGCTCATCGAGGCGCGGGAGGACAGCGAGGCGGCCAAAATTTTGGCCGACTGCGGCTACCCCGAACCGGTGCCCCTCACCCTCTCCCGCATCGAGCGGTCCCTGGGCCAGGCCCAGGAGGACCTGTTCGCCGAGCTGGCCCAGGCGGTGGCCGACCACCCCCAGGTGCTGGATGTGTTTCGCATTCGCTATGACTACCACAACGCCAAGGCCCTGCTGAAGGCGGAGGCCCAGGACCAGGATCCCCAGCGGCTCCTGGTCAGCGGCGGGCGCTACGACCCCAAGGCCCTGCTGGAGGCCCACCGCCGGGGCGACCTGGACATCGTCAGCCCCACGCTCCGCGAGGCCGCCGCCCAGGCCCGGGAGCTGCTGGCCACCTCCAAGGACCCCCAGCGCTCCGACTTTCTCCTGGACAAGGCCTGCTACCGGGAGATGCTGGAGGCCGCCCAGGCCTCCGGGAGCGACTTTTTGACCGGCTATGTGCGCCTGCTCATCGACAGTCTGAACCTCCGGGCCGCCGTCCGCGCCACCCGGGCGGGTCGGGGGGAGGAGTTTTTGGAGCGCGCGCTCATCCCCGGCGGCACCGTGCCCACCGCGGCGGTTTTGACCGCCAAGGGGGAGGCGCTGGTGAAGCTCTTTCAGGACACCCCCCTCCGGGACGCCGCCCAGGCGGGCGCCGCGCTCCTGGAGCCGGAAAAGGGCGACATGACCGCCTTCGAGCGGCTGTGCGACGACGCCGTGACCGCCTATATGGCCAAGGCCCGGCAGGTGCCCTTTGGCATCGAGACGGTGATCGGCTACCTCTATGCCAGACAGACGGAGTCCACCGCCATCCGCATCGTCCTGTCCGGGCGGCTGGCGGAGATGGACAAGGATAAGATCCGAGAAAGGCTGCGTGAGGCCTATGTCTAAATACTCCATCGCCGTCATCGGCGACCAGGCCAGCGTCATGGGCTTCAAGGCCCTGGGGCTGGACGTACACGTGGCGGAGGACACCGAGGACGCCCGCAAGGCGCTCCACGACCTCGCCCACGGCGACGCCGCGGTCATCTACATCACCGAGCGCTTTGCCCGCGATATGGCCCAGGACATCGCCCGGTACAAGGACTGCGTCACCCCCGCCGTCATCCTCATCCCCGGCAAGGAGGGTTCCCTGGGCATCGGCATGCGCAACCTGGAGAACTCCGTCATGCGGGCCGTTGGGGCGGACATCCTCTGACGGCGCGGACAAGGAATCACAGCAAGAAAGAAGGGACAACAGTTGAGCGGTAAAATCGTCAAGGTTTCCGGGCCGCTGGTGGTGGCCACCGGCATGGCCGACGCCAACATGGCCGACGTGGTCCGCGTGGGGCCCCAGCAGCTCATCGGCGAGATTTTGACCATGAACGGCGACTCCGCCTCCATCCAGGTCTACGAGGAGACCTCCGGCCTGGGACCCGGCGCGGAGGTGGTCACCACCGGCGCTCCCCTCTCGGTGGAGCTTGGCCCCGGTATCATTGAGAACATCTACGACGGCATCCAGCGCCCCCTGGAGACCATCATGGCCCAGGCCGGCTCCTGCATCACCCGCGGCATTCAGGTCCCCGCCCTGGATCGGGAGAAGAAGTGGGACTTCACCCCCGTGGCCAAGGCGGGGGACAAGGTGAGCGCCGGGGACGTGCTGGGCACCGTCCAGGAGACCTCCGTGGTGCTCCATAAGATCATGGTCCCCTACGGCGTGGAGGGCACGGTGGAGTCGGTGGAGTCCGGCGCGCACACCGTCACCGACGTGATCGCCAAGGTCAAGACCCCCGACGGGGCGGTGAAGGAGCTGACCATGATGCAGCGCTGGCCCGTCCGCCAGGGCCGGCCCTACGTGAAGAAGTTCCCGCCGGAGACCCCCCTGTGCTCCGGCCAGCGGATCATCGACACCCTCTTCCCCATCGCCAAGGGCGGCACCGCCGCCGTCCCCGGGCCGTTCGGCTCCGGCAAGACGGTGATCCAGCACCAGCTGGCCAAGTGGTCGGATGTGGACATCGTGATCTACATCGGCTGCGGCGAGCGGGGCAACGAGATGACCGACGTGCTCCGGGAGTTCCCCGAACTTCAGGACCCCCGCACCGGGGAGAGCCTGATGAAGCGCACGGTGCTCATCGCCAACACCTCCGATATGCCCGTGGCCGCCCGGGAGGCGTCCATCTACACCGGCATCACCATCGCCGAGTACTTCCGGGACATGGGCTACGCCGTGGCGGTCATCGCCGACTCCACCTCCCGCTGGGCCGAGGCCCTGCGCGAGATGTCCGGCCGGTTGGAGGAGATGCCCGGCGAGGAGGGCTACCCCGCCTACCTGGCCTCCCGCCTGGCCCAGTTCTACGAGCGGGCCGGTATGGTGGAGTGCCTGAGTTCCGAGGGCGGGCGCATCGGCTCCCTCACCGCCGTGGGCGCCGTCTCGCCCCCCGGCGGCGACCTCTCCGAGCCGGTGAGCCAGTCCACCATGCGCATCGTCAAGGTCTTCTGGGCGCTGGACGCCTCCCTGGCCTACCGCCGCCACTTCCCCGCCATCAACTGGCTCAACTCCTACTCGCTGTACCTGGACTCCCTGAAGCCCTGGTTTGACAAGAACCTCGGCCCCGAGTTCATGGAGCGCCGGGACAAGGCCATGTCCATCCTCCAGGAGGAGGCCAGCCTGAACGAGATCGTCCAGCTGGTGGGCAAGGACGCCCTCTCCGCCCAGGACCAGCTCACCCTGGAGACCGCCAAGATGCTCCGGGAGGACTTCTTGCAGCAGAACGGCTTTGTGGAGGTGGACTGGTTCTCCACCTACGACCGCCAGGAGCAGATGCTGAGCATGATCCTGGAGTACGACCAGCTCTGCCGCAACGCCATCGCCCAGGGCGCCAAGGCCCAGGCGCTGTTCACCATCCCCGCCCGGGAGGGCGTGGGCCGTGCCAAGACGGTGCCGGACGAGACGTACCAGACGGTTTACGCCCAGTTGCGCGCCGATATGGCCGCCCAGATCCAGGCGGCTGTGGACATGGGAGGTGAGGACGCATGACGCGGGAATACAAGACCATCCGAGAGATCTCCGGCCCCCTGATGGTGGTGGAGCAGGTCAGCGGCGTCACCTACGACGAGCTGGCCCAGATCGAGCTGCCCTCCGGGGAGGTGCGCCACTGCAAAGTCCTGGAGGTCAGCGGCGACAACGCCGTGGTCCAGCTCTTTGACTCCTCCGCCGGGATCAACCTCAAAGACTCCAAGATCCGCTTCCTGGGCCACCCCCTGGAGTTGGCCGTGTCCGGCGATATGCTGGGCCGGGTGTTCAACGGCATGGGCCGCCCCATCGACGGCGGCCCGGAGATCCTCCCCGAGGCCCGGCGGGACATCAACGGCCTGCCCATGAACCCCGCCGCCCGGGACTACCCCAACGAGTTCATCCAGACGGGCATCTCCACCATCGACGGGCTGAACACCCTGGTGCGCGGACAGAAGCTGCCCATCTTCTCCGGCTCCGGCCTGCCCCACGCCGCCCTGGCCGCCCAGATCGCCCGGCAGGCCAAGGTGCTGGGGGACGACGGCGCCAACTTCGCCGTGGTCTTCGCCGCCATCGGCATCACCTTCGAGGAGTCCAACTTCTTCGTCCAGGAATTCCGCCGCACCGGCGCCATCGACCGGACGGTGCTGTTCACCAACCTGGCCAACGACCCCGCCGTGGAGCGTATCGCCACCCCCCGTATGGCCCTCACCGCCGCGGAGTACCTGGCCTTTGACAAGGGGATGCACGTGCTGGTCATCCTCACCGACATCACCAACTACGCCGAGGCGCTCCGGGAGGTCTCCGCGGCCAAGAAGGAAGTGCCCGGCCGCCGGGGCTACCCCGGCTACCTCTACACCGACCTGGCCCAGATGTACGAACGGGCGGGTCGCCGCCTGGGGCACAAGGGGTCCATCACCATGATCCCCATCCTCACCATGCCGGAGGACGACAAGACCCACCCCATCCCCGACCTCACCGGCTACATCACCGAGGGGCAGATCATCCTCTCCCGGGAGCTGTACCGCCGGGGCATCATCCCCCCGGTGGACGTGCTGCCCTCCCTGTCCCGTCTGAAGGACAAGGGCACCGGCGCGGGCAAGACCAGGGAGGACCACGCCGGCACCATGAACCAGCTCTTCGCCGCCTACTCTACCGGCAAGGAGACCAAGGAGCTGATGTCCATTCTGGGCGAGGCCGCCCTGAGCGAGACCGACCTGCTCTACGCCAAGTTCGCCGACGAGTTTGAAAAGCGCTACGTGGCCCAGGGCACCGAGGAGAACCGCTCCATCTTCGAGACCCTGGACCTGGGATGGGAGCTGCTGTCCATCCTGCCCAAGAGCGAACTCAAGCGCATCAAGCCGGAACTCATCGAGAAGTACTGGCCCAAGACGGAGGAGTAAGCGCCGGAACCATCGGCTGACAAGGAGGGATGCAGATGCCCAACACAGTCATCAACCCCACCCGCATGGAGCTGACCCGCCTGAAGGGCCGGCTGCGCACCGCCCGCCGGGGGCACAAGCTCCTCAAGGACAAGCGGGACGAACTCATGCGGCAGTTTTTGGACGTGGTCCGGGAGAATAAGGCGCTGCGCACCCGTGTGGAGAAGGGCCTGGAACGGGCCAATCAGTCCTTCACCGTGGCCGCCGCCCTCATGTCCCAGCCCGCCATGGAGGAAGCCCTGCTCTACCCCAAGCAGACGGTGGAGTTGGAGATGGACTTCCAGAACATCATGTCCGTGGACGTGCCCCGGTACACCTTCCAGACCAGCAGCCCGGAGGCGGGGGATCTCTACCCCTACGGCTACGCCGCCACCTCCGGCGAGCTGGACGCCGCCGTGGAGGCCCTGGGGGAGGTCTTTCGGGATATGCTCGCCCTGGCCCAGATGGAGAAGACCGCCCAGCTTTTGGCCGAGGAGATCGAAAAGACCCGTCGCCGGGTCAACGGCCTGGAGTATAAGATCATCCCCGAGTGCGAAGAGGGGATCCGCTACATCTCCATGAAGCTGGACGAGAACGAGCGCTCCGCCACCGTGCGGCTGATGAAGGTCAAGGACATGATCTTGCAACAGGCCCAGGAGGAACGTCGCGCCAAGGGGCTGTAACAGACGATAGGAAGGGCGGTTCTGGGAACCGCCCTTCTTTATGAGGCAGGAGGAGACGTATGCGAGACGGATTTATCAAGGTAGCCGCCGCCACGCCGGAGATCCGGGTGGCGGACTGCGACCATAACGCCACCCAGATCATCGCCCTGATGGAAGAGGCCGCCGCCCTGGGCGTCAAGGTCATGGCCTTCCCCGAGCTGTGCCTCACCGGGTACACCTGCGGCGACCTCTTCGCCCAGGACGCCCTCCTCCGGGGCGCCGAGGCGGGGCTGGCGGCGCTGCTGGAGCGCTCCAAGGGACTGGATCTGTTGGCCGCGGTAGGGCTGCCGGTAAAGGCTTTGGACGATAACAAACTGTATAATTGCGCCGCTATCATACACAGGGGAAAACTTCTCGCCCTGGTGCCCAAGACCTATATCCCCAACTACGGCGAGTTTTACGAGCTGCGCTGGTTCGCCTCCGGCCAGGGTGTTTGCGGCCAGGTGACCCTGTGCGGCCAGACCGTGCCCCTCACCCATTCCGCCCTCTTCGTCTGCCAGGAGGCGCCCGGCCTGACGGTGGGGGTGGAGATCTGCGAGGACCTGTGGGCGGTGACGCCGCCCTCCGGCCGCCTGGCCACCGCCGGGGCGACGGTGATCCTGAACCTCTCCGCCTCCGACGAGGTCATCGGCAAGGCCGCCTACCGGCGGCAGCTGGTGAAGAGCCAGTCCGCCCGGCTGGGCTGCGCCTACGTCTACGCCGACGCCGGCTGGGGGGAGTCCACCACCGACCTGGTCTTCTGCGGCCACGACCTGGTGGCGGAAAACGGGACGATCCTGGCCGAACGCCGCTTCGCCGCCGGCCTCACCCTGGGCGAGGTGGACGTGGACAAGCTCGCCTTTGAGCGGCGGCGGGTGAACACCTTTGCCGCCGCGGAGGACGGCGGGGAGGTGCTGCGCCTGCCCTTCTCCCTGACCGTGGAGGAGACCGCCCTGACCCGGTTCGTGCCCAAGACCCCCTTTGTGCCCCAGGACGGGGGGGAGCGCGCGGAGCGGTGCGAGGAGGTACTGAACATCGCCGCCCTGGGCCTTGCCAAGCGGCTGGAACACACGGGCTTTCCCCGGCCTGTTTTGGGTCTGTCCGGCGGGCTGGACTCCACCCTGGCCGCCCTCATCACCGCCCGGGCGCTGGACCGCCTGGGCCGGCCCCGCGCCGACCTTCTCTGCGTCACCATGCCCTGCTTCGGCACCACCCGCCGCACCCGCTCCAACGCCGAGGTGCTGGCCCAGCGGCTGGGGGCGGAGTTGAAGACGGTGGACATTACCAAGGCCGTGAACCAGCACTTCGCCGACATCGGCCTGCCCGCCGACGACCGCTCCATCACCTATGAAAACGCCCAGGCCCGGGAGCGGACCCAGGTGCTCATGGACCTGGCGAATCAGATCGGCGGCCTGGTGGTGGGCACCGGGGATCTGAGCGAGCTGGCCCTGGGCTGGTGTACCTACAACGGCGACCAGATGAGTATGTACGCCGTGAACGCCTCCATCCCCAAGACGCTGGTGCGCTACGTGGTGGACTACGCCGCCCGGACCTCCGGGGACGAGGCGCTGTGCCAGGTGCTTCTGGACATCCTGGATACCCCGGTCTCCCCGGAACTGCTGCCGGCGGAAAACGGGGAGATCAGCCAGAAGACGGAGGACTTGGTGGGCCCCTACGAACTCCACGACTTCTTTCTCTACCACGCCGTCCGCTGGGGCTTCCCGCCCCGGAAGGTGCTGCGCCTGGCGGAGTACGCCTTTGGCGGGGACTATGACCGCCAGACTATTTTGAAGTGGCTCAAGACCTTCTACCGCCGCTTCTTCGCCCAGCAGTTCAAGCGCTCCGCCGCCCCCGACGGCCCCAAGGTGGGCACCGTGGCCCTCTCCCCCCGGGGGGACTGGCGGATGCCCTCGGACGGGGCGGCAAACCTCTGGCTGAAGGAGTTGGAAGACCTGTGATGGAGTATCTGCGGCTGTTTCTCGTCTTCGCCCAGGTGGGGGTGTGTACCTTCGGCGGCGGCTACGCCATGCTGCCCATCCTCCAGCGGGAGATCGTGGAAAAGCGGAACTGGTGCACTGCCGAGGAGCTGGCGGACTACTTCGCCATCGGCCAGTGTACCCCCGGGGTCATCGCCGTGAACACCGCCACCTTCGTGGGGGCTAAGCGGAAGGGCAACCTGGGGGGCGTGGTGGCCACCCTTGGCGTGGTCTTCCCCAGCATCGTCATCATCGTCCTCATCGCCGCCTTCCTCAAGAGCTTTGCCCACATCCCCGCCGTGGGCCACGCCTTTGCCGGGGTGCGGGCGGCGGTGGTGGCGCTCATCGCCTCCAGCGTCCTCAAGCTGGGCAAGACCACGGTGAAGACCCTCCCCGCGTGGTGCATCTTCGCCGCCGTGCTGGCCCTTTCCGTCTTTGACAAGCAGCTGGAGGCCGCCTTCCCGGCGGTGGCGTTCCTCTTCAGCCCGGTGGCCTACGTGATCGCGGCGGGGCTGGCAGGCTTGGCCATCTCCCGGATGGGGAAGGGGGGCGACGAGGGATGATCTACCTGCGCCTCTTCTGGGAGTTTTGCAAGATCGGCCTCTTCTCCGTGGGCGGCGGCCTGGCCACCATCCCCTTCCTCCAGGACCTGAGCGCCCGCACCGGCTGGTTCACCGCCGGGGACCTGGCGGATATGATCGCCGTGAGCGAGTCCACCCCCGGCCCCATCGGGGTGAATATGTCCACCTATGTGGGCTTCACCTGCGGCGGGCCGCTGGGCGCCGTGGTGGGTGTTCTGGGCCTCATCACCCCGTCCATCCTCGTGATCCTGCTGGTGTCCCTCTTTTTGAAAAAATTTCGGGAGAGCAAAACGGTGGACGGCATTTTCCAGGGCCTGCGCCCCGCCTCTACCGCCCTCATCACCGCCGCGGGGATCAGCGTGGCCCTCATCGCCCTCTTCCGGGACGCCCCGGAGGGGGCGGCCGGAGTGGCGAAGCTGGGCGTCTACTGGCCGACGGTGCTGGTGGCGGTGGTGGTGTTCGCCTGTATGCGCCTGCCGAAGCTGAAGGACCTCCACCCCATCCTCTACATCGCCGGGGCGGCGCTGGTGGGGGTCATCTGGAAGCTCTAGGGAACAAAGGGAAAAATATTTCGTCGAATTATAGTGCCTCTACTTACAAAATGTTGTTGCATTTTGCGGGCGGAGGCACTATAATTTGTGTAGACTGGCTATTTAGAACGGTTCACATGGAGGTGCCGAAGATGAAAGGAAGAAAGCTGCTGGCCCTGGCGTTGGCCTTGGCTCTGGCGCTGGGGCTGGCCGTCCCCGCCCTGGGCGCCGGAACCACCCACGCCGACTACGCCGACCTGATGGTCATCAACCCCCGCACCAACACCCCCCTCTGGGAGTGGGCTTGGCCCACCATCGATGACGCCATCGAGAAGGGCCTGTTCATCGGCTACACGCCCTACAAGGACAAAGACGGCAAGGAGATTGTGAACTTCGGCCCCGGCGACGATGTGACCCAGGCGGTGGGCCTCACCCTCTGTGCCCGGATGATGGTGGACAAGGAACAGCGGGAGCAGATCCTCGCCGACCGCCTGGCCCAGATCCGGAAGATCATCCCCGGCTCGGCCGGCAACGTGGACGACGCCAACGCCCCCTACGTCTGGTTCCGGCGGGAGGCCGCCGTGTGCCTGGAGCTGGGGATCATCTCCCAGCAGGCGCTGGTGGACCTCCGGGACGCCGACCGCCTGGGCGAGGCCATGACCAAGGCGGAATTCGCCAAGTACCTGGTTCGGGCCATGGGTCTGGAGGACTTCGCCATGAGCCTGAACGCGGGCACCCTGCCCTTTAACGACGACGCCAAGATCACCGCGGACTACCGGCCCTATGTGAAGGTTCTGTCCACCTACGGGGTGCTCACCGGCGACGAGAACGGCAACTTCAACCCCAACAGCAGCATGAACCGCGCCGTGTGCGCCACCATGCTCTCCCGGGCCATCCAGAACATCGTGGAGGGCCGGAAGGTGAACCTGGAGCTGCCCCGGTACACCGACTACACCTGGGTCGTGGGCACCATCAAGAGCGTGGACATGAACACCGACGGCCACCGCGTCCTCACCCTCACCGGCGCCTTCGGCGGCGAGAGTACCTACACCCTCCCCCTGGGCGTGAACATCTACACCTATAACATGCCCGGCGAGGCCACCGACCTGAAGGCCGGCGCCCATGTGAAGCTGGTCTTCGCCAAGGATCAGACCACCATCAGCGATATCCGGGTCACCCCCGCGGGTCTGCTGAAGCAGATCCAGGGCGCCTGCGGCGCGGTGGACCGGGAGACGGTGACGGTGGACGGCACGGTCTATACCCTGGACCGCTTCACCCAGGTCTCCGCCGGGGGCAGGACCGGCGGCCCTGAGATCATCGACCTGGAGGCCGACTACACCAACGCCACCGTCCTGGCCGACGCCCACGGCACCGCCTTCGTCCTCACCCTCTCCGGCGGCCAGCGCCAGGTGGACGGCATCCTGGCCGGGGTCGCCACCAGCGGCGGCGCCACCACCATCACCGTCACCAGCTTCAACGGCCTGGAGACCGCCTACACCCTGCCCCAGAGCGCCCTGGTCACCGCCGACGGCCAGAGGGTGACCCTGATCCCCGGCTACGTGGGCAAGCACGTCGTCCTCCGGGTACAGGACAACGCGCTGGACCAGTTGGAGAGCGTGGAGGTGGACATGGACGGCAACTACGTCCAGGGCGTGCTCAACACCGTCACCACCGCCCAGAACGGCGCCCGCCAGATCCAGATCATCAAAACCGGCGAGAGCAAGCGCACCCCCTACGAGGTGCTGGACAACTGCGCCGTGAGCTTTGACGGCAACAGCATCACCTACAACGCCCTCACCGGCGGCGTCTATGTCACCGCCAAGCTGGAGGGCGGCGTGGTGACCGAGATCTCCGCCTGGAGGAGCGTGGAGGAGGTCACCGGCGTGCTCACCGGCCGCACCCTCACCGATCCCACCATCCTCACCATCCGGAAGGACGACGGCACCACCGCCCAGTTCTCCATCCCGCTGGCCGACCTGAACGACCTGACCATCCTGGTGAACGGCAAGGACGGCAACCTGACCCAGCTGAGCACCGGCGACACGGTGAAGCTCACCCTGCGCTACCACGGGGTCACCCAGATCGACATCACCCCCCAGGACGCCAACGTCACCGGCTATCTGGACTCCATCACCTCCCGGGCGGACGGCACCGTGCTGCTCAACGTCGTCCTCACCGACGGCTCCACCCAGCAGTACACGGCCTCCGCCGGCACCACCGTCACCCGGGACGGCACGGCGGTGTCCCTGTCTGAGGTCCAGGCGGGCACCCAGATCGCCCTGGTGACCCAGGGGACGGTGGCCCTGTCCATCCGCCTCACCGGCACCGCCACCCGGCAGGATACCGTGGAGGGCGTGATCTACACCAAGGACGACTCCAACCGCGTGGTCACCATCCTGGTGACCATCAACGGCCAGAGCAAGCCCGTGAACATCCACGTGCCCGGCAACATCACCATCCTGGACGTGACCACCGGCGCCACCATCAACGGCGTTCTCCGCCTCTCCGTGGGCGAGACCATCCAGGCCTACGGCAGATACGGCGCCGACGGCACCTTCGAGGCCACCTCGGTCATTCGGAAGTGACCTCCCCCGACCACAAAAGCCCCCGGCGGTGTTGGCCGCCGGGGGCTTTTCGCGTCTGTGACAGGCGAGGTTCGTCCTTCCAAACCGGGGGCGAGTTGTTTGCCCACCCTGGGCGAAGGGCGTGCCCCCGGCGCGGGGTGCGTTTTTTGCCCAACGTGGGCAAGGGCGTGCGCCTCCCGGCGCGGGGGCCAAACCCATTTTCTTTTTCTTTGCGAAGAAAAAGAAAACGGTTTTGGATGCCAAAAGAAAAAGAAGGGGCTGCTACTGTAAGCCCCGTTTCTCCCGCCCGGCGGCCCGATGGGACAGGAATACGCCAGCAAGTCGCCGCCACTGGGCGGCACGACGTAATTCACCAACGGGGCGTGACGTTTCTACTGCGACCGCCGTGGCCGCCTCCGGGGACAGGACTGTGAGGCAGCCCCCGCGCCCTTTGCGTTAGACCCACACACAAACGAACTCTCCCGGCGTTACAGCGTAAGCCGGGAGAGTTTTTTTACGTCCGGTAGAATACTCTGGGGAAGAATCCAAAGAGGGGGGCCGAAGCCCCTCTCTTTGGGCGAAGGGGAATTCCAAAGGGGGGCTCTCGCATTGCCCCCCTTTGGCCCTTTTTCTGGGGAGTCTGGGGGGCTATCTTTTTCGGGAAAAAGATAG
>CANRLZ010000030.1 GCA_947631595.1 uncultured Oscillospiraceae bacterium | reverse complement strand
CCCACCTTTGAGGAGGCCGGCCTGGCCGCCATCGGCGTGACCTGCACCAACCCCAACGTCACCGCCGGCAACGACTACTACTACCGCATCTGCTTCCTGGATCCCTTCCAGGGCACCGTTCTGGCCAACTTCGCCGCCGAGAAGTTCGGCGCCAAGAAGGCGTACCTGCTGGGCGAGGTGGGCAACGACTACGACCAGGGCCTGCTGACCTTCTTTGAGCAGGCGTTCACCGCCAACGGCGGCGAGGTGGTCAAGGACTCCTTCCCCACCAACACCTCTGACTTCTCCACCTATATCAACAAGGCCGTCAGCGAGAACTGCGACGTTATCTTCTGCCCCGTGTCCATCGCCTACTCCACCCAGATCGTGAAGCTGGCCGCCGACATGGGCCTGGATAAGCCCATCCTGGGTTCCGACACCCTGGACAGCAACATGGTTCTGGAGGCCGCCTCCGGCTCCGACGTGAAGCTCTACGTCTCCACCTTCTATCAGGAGGGCGGCTCCCCTGAGTTCGACGAGGGCTTCAAGGCCTACCTGAACAGCGACGCCACCGCCATGACCAACAACGGCGGCAACGACACCATCGCCGCCGTCTCCGCCATGGGCTACGACGCCTACTACGTGGCTCTGGAGGCCCTGAAGGCCGCCGGCAGCGTGGACGCCGCCGCGGTGAAGGCCGCCCTGCCCGGCGTGACCTATGACGGCGTGTCCGGCGCCATCGCCTTCGACGAGGTGGGCGACGCCATCCGCGACACCGCCTATATCAAGGTCGCCGACACCGCCAACAACACCTGGGCGCTGGAGACCCAGCAGACCATCGCGCAGTAAGTCGCCCCAGCGAGTTTGATACGGCGAGCCTGGCGGGGACGCCCCCGCCAGGCGCGCCGTTCCCCTTTTCCGGGCGTGGACCGTCCCGAAAGCCGCCGGAGCGCGACGGTTTTCGGGACGGCCTCCGCTGTTTTTCTCCACCAAAGCCTTTTACACAAAGGAGGGACCGACTTTGAACTATCTGTTGACCACCCTGATCTCCGGCATCTCCCTGGGTGGACAGTACGCCCTCATCGCCATCGGCTACACCCTGGTCTACGGCATCCTGCGGCTGATCAACTTCGCCCACGGTGACGTGTTCATGGTGGCCGGTCTGATGATGGTCTACCTGTCCGCCGCCCTGCCGCTGCCCGTGGCCATGGTGTTCATGCTGGTGCTGACGGTGGCCCTGGGCTTCGCCATCGAGCGGGCGGCCTACAAGCCCCTGCGTTCCGCCCCCCGCATGAGCGTGATGATCTCCGCCATCGGCGTGAGCTATCTGCTCCAGAACCTGGCCACCTACGTCACCGGCGGCCTGCCCCAGACCTACCCCACCATCCCCTGGCTGAGCCAGGTGGCCTGGGGGACGGTGAAGTGGGCGGCCATCGTCACCCCCTTCCTGGTGGTGGCCCTGGTCTTCGCCCTCACCCAGCTCATCAACCACACCAAAGTGGGCATGGCCATGCGCGCCGTGGCCAAGGACTTTGAGACCAGCCAGCTCATGGGCATCAAGATCAACAACGTCATCTCCATGACCTTTGTGATCGGCTCCGCCCTGGCGGCGGTGGGTTCGGCGCTCTACTTCATCAACTTCCCCTCCATCGTCCCCCTGTCCGGGGCGCTGCCCGGCCTGCGGGCCTTCGTGGCGGCGGTGTTCGGCGGCATCGGCTCCATCCCCGGGGCGGTGGTGGGCGCCTTCATCATCGGCATCAGCGAGACGGCCATCAAGGCCTCCCCGTACAGCATCTTCTCCGACGCGTTCACCTTCGCCCTCCTCATCGTCATTCTGGTGGTCAAGCCCACCGGCCTGTTCGGTGAGAAGGTCACCGACAAGGTCTGAGGGGGTGGGCGTATGATCCAGAAGAAGAAAAACAAGACCGGGCTTTTCGTCACCATGGTGGCTGTGGCGGCGTTCCTCGCCCTCACCATCGTGCTGGAGAACACCCTGGACCCCATCCGCAACACCATCCTCTTCACCGTGCTGAAAAAGGGCGCGGTGTACGCCCTGGTGGCCTGCTCCATGAACCTGCTCAACGGCTTCACCGGCCTGTTCTCCCTGGGCCAGGCGGGCTTTATGCTCCTGGGTGCGTACACCTACTCCACCCTCACCATCCCCATGGACGCCAAGGACATGGTCTACTACCTCTACGGCGGCACCGTCTTCCGCTTCTCCCTGCCCGACCTGCTGGGCGGGGTGGACACGCCCCTGGGCCTCATCGGCGGGGTGCTGCTGGCGCTGGTCTGCGCCGGGATCGTGGCCGCGCTGGTGGCCTGGCTGATCGGCCTGCCCGTCCTGCGGCTGAAATCCGACTACCTGGCCATCGCCACCCTGGGCTTTGCCGAGATCATCCGGGCGGTGTTCCAGTGGGACAAGCTGGGCCGGGTGACCAACGGGGCCAACGCCCTGAAGAGCTACCCCACCTTCTCCAGCTTCAACCTCAAGGACGCCGCCGGCAACGTGACCCTACGCCTGTCCACCTTCGTGGCCGTGCTCCTGGCGGCCATCTGCATCGCCCTCATCCTCCTGCTCATCAACTCCTCCTACGGCCGGGCCTTCAAGGCCATCCGGGAGGACGAGGTGGCCGCCGAGGCCATGGGCATCAACCTGGCCAAGCACAAGCGCCTGAGTTTCTGCATCTCCTCCTTCTTCGCCGGGGTGGGCGGCGGTCTGTTCGCCATGTACGCCAACCAGGCCCAGGCCAAGGTCTTCACCACCGCCATGACCTATGAGATCCTGCTCATCGTGGTCATTGGCGGCATCGGCTCCATCTCCGGCTCCTGCATCGCCTCCTTCCTCTACGTTGCCGCCAGCGAGTGGTGGCTGCGCTTCCTGGACAGCGAGATGTACATCGGCTCCTTCAAGGTGCCCCTGTTGCGCAACGGCTTCCGCATGGTGGTCTTCTCGGTGGTCATCATGGTCGTGGTGCTCTTCTTCCGCCGGGGCATCATGGGGGACAAAGAGCTGCCCGACCTGTTCCGGCGACGGCCCAAGGCCGAGAAGAAGGGAGGGAAGGCCCATGGCTGACAGCGGTAACAGCAAGAACGTCCTGCGCCTGGAGAACATCACCATGCAGTTCGGCGGCGTGGTGGCGGTGAACGACCTCTCCCTCCACGTGGACGAGGGCGAGATCGTCGCCCTCATCGGCCCCAACGGCGCGGGGAAGACCACCGCCTTCAACTGCGTCACCGGCGTGTACGAACCCACCAACGGCCGGGTGAGCCTGCTGGGGGAGACCATCGTGGAGAACCACCCCCAGGGCAAGATGAAGACCCAGTACCTGGGTTCCGACCCGGACAAGTTCAAAGAGGTGGTGGCCCTCTCCCCGGACGTGATCACCCACAAGGGCATCGCCCGCACCTTCCAGAACATCCGCCTCTTCGGCGCGCTGAGCGTCTTTGACAACGTCCTCATCGCCAAGCACATGCGGGCCAAGCAGAACTTCCTCTCCGCCACCTTCCGCCTCAACCGCGCCGAGGAAGCCCGCATGCGGGAGGAGACCACCGCGCTCCTGGCTGAGCAGGACCTGTTGCAGTACCGGGACGAAGTCGCCTCCTCCCTGCCCTACGGCCTCCAGCGCCGGCTGGAGATCGCCCGGGCGCTGGCCACCGGGCCGAAGCTCCTCCTCCTGGACGAGCCTGCCGCGGGCATGAACCCCCAGGAGACCCAGGAACTCACCGACTTCATCCGCGCCATTCGGGGCCAGTACGGCCTCACCGTCTTCATGATCGAGCACCACATGGACCTGGTCATGCAGATCTCCGACCGCATCTACGTCCTGGACTTCGGCAAGCTCATCGCCAAGGGCACGCCGGCGGAGGTCCAGAACGATCCTCGCGTGATCGAGGCTTATTTGGGGGTGGCAGACGATGCTGAGAATTGACGACCTGCGGGTGAACTACGGCGGCATCGAGGCCGTCAAGGGCGTCAGCTTTGACGTTCCGGAGGGGCAGATCGTGACCCTCATCGGCGCCAACGGCGCGGGCAAGTCCACCACCCTGCGCACCATCGCCGGGCTGATCAAGCCCGCCGAGGGGCGCATCCGCCTCCAGGCGGAGGACATCACCGGCATCTCCCCGGACAAGATCGTCTCCAAGGGCATCACCCTGGTGCCGGAGGGCCGCCGGGTCTTCCCCGACCTCACCGTGCTGGAGAACCTGAAGATCGGCGCCTACCTTCGCTCCGACGACCTCACCGACGACCTCAACTGGGTCTACTCCCTCTTCCCCCGGCTGAAGGAGCGCTCCTGGCAGGCGGCGGGCACCCTCTCCGGCGGCGAGCAGCAGATGCTGGCCGTGGGCCGGGCGCTCATGAGTCGGCCCAAGCTGATGATGATGGACGAACCCTCCCTGGGCCTGGCGCCCCTGGTGGTGAAGGATATCTTCGCCATCATCAAGCGCATCAACAGCCAGGGGGTCACCATCCTCCTCATCGAGCAGAACGCCAACATGGCCCTGCACATCGCGGACACCGCCTACGTCCTGGAGACCGGTCGCCTCACCCTCTCCGGCACCGGGGAGGAGCTGCTGCGCAACGAGGCGGTGAAGAAGGCGTACCTGGGCTGAAAAACCCCCATATTTCGCACCCCAACTGTTCCCCAAACCCCACCTGTGGGGTTTGGGGATTTTTTATGAAAAAAGCGAAAAAAACACTTGCGTTTTTGTAAGGCCGGTGGTATTATGAGAGACAGCAGAATGCCGTGTTACGGCAAAATTGTGCAATATCATCAAGGAGGGACCGACATGAAGAAAGACCTGAAACGCGCACTGTCGGCAGTTCTGGCCATCGTTATGATGCTTGGCCTGCTGATTGTGCCCGCCGCGGCCGTCGATAAGACCGTTAAATTCGACGCCACGACGTTGACTATTGCTGCGGCAGACAAAGAAGAGCTGACGCAGGCTGAAGTCGATTCGTACTTCACCGTAACCGGGGTCACCAAGCGCGGCGATGTTGGCGGCGCGGCGACCAGCGTTGAGGTGCCCAAGAACGCCACCGGTGGCTTCCAGTTCACCGTCACCGGCACCGCCGATGTGGCCGTGGAGTTCTCCAGCACCGGCAGCAGCAACACCTCTCTGTGCGGCATCGTGAAAGCGGACGCCACCACCGAGATCGTGCCCGAGGACACCGGCAAGACCGAGGTCACCGGCGCCGGCGGCGGCCGGACTGTCTTTAACTACACCGGTCTGACCGCCGGCACCTACCTCATCACCTCTCCCCAGGGCGAGGGCGCGACCGATTACAACCGCGGTGCCCGTGTGTACAACATCACCGTGACTGAGACCGGCGCCAGCGATACTCCCGCCGAGACCACCGCTCCCGCCGAGACCGCGGCTCCCGAGACCACCGCTCCCGCCGAGACCGCCGCTCCCGAGACCACCGCTCCCGCTGAGACCACCGCCCCCGGCACCGACACCCCCGTCGCCGGCGGCAACGAGTGGGTCGCCTCCCTGGACACCGTTCCCGGCAAGACCGACGGCCTGACCGAGGGCACCCTGGGCGCCCCTCTGACCGAGGAGACCCTGGTGGCCACCCTGGACGGCGCGAAGTTCTACGTCGGCGGCGGCGCCACCAAGAAGGACAACAGCTATAAGTTCCAGGACAACTGCCTCATGGGCAACGCCGACGCGGAGGCCCCCGTGGGCACCAGCATCAGCGCCAAGAACGGCTATGTCGAGCCTCTGGCCGGCACCTACTTCAAGTGGGTCGTGGAGAAGGACGGCATCCTCACCGTCAAGGGCGACTACAACGCCATCAACGACAGCAAGGCGTACTACGTCGCGGTGAACAACACCGTGGACGCCGACGCCACCGCCAAGGTGAACCCCACCGGCGCCAAGGCGCTGGACGTGGAGGTCATTCTGAGCGTGAAGGCCGGCGATGAGGTCATCATCGTGGGCGCGGGCACCAAGCCCATGCTCAAGAGCTGCAAGTTCGAGGTCATGGAGGCCACCACCGACAGCTGGACCGCCTCCCTGGACAACGTCCCCGGCAAGACCGACGGTCTGACCGAGGGCACCCTGGGCGCCCCTCTGACCGAGGAGACCCTGGTGGCCACCGTGGGCGGCGTGAAGTTCTACGTCGGCGGCGGCGCCACCAAGAAGGACAACAGCTACAAGTTCCAGGACAACTGTCTCATGGGTAACGCCGACGCGGAGAACCCCGTGGGCACCAGCATCAGCGCCAAGAACGGCTATGTCGAGCCTCTGGCCGGCACCTACTTCAAGTGGGTCGTGGAGAAGGACGGCATCCTCACCGTCAAGGGCGACTACAACGCCATCAACGACAGCAAGGCGTACTACGTCGCGGTGAACAACACCGTGGACGCCGACGCCACCGCCAAGGTGAACCCCACCGGCTCCAAGGCGCTGGACGTGGAGGTCATCCTGAGCGTGAAGGCCGGCGATGAGGTCATCATCGTGGGCGCGGGCACCAAGCCCATGCTCAAGAGCTTTGAGTTCAAGTCCGGCGGCGTCACCGAGGGTACCGCCGACTGGACCAAGGACGCCATCGGCGCCAACGTCACCATGACCGCCGTTGACAACAAGGCGGGCGCGATCACCGTCAACGTGAGCGGCGTCAAGGTGGGCAAGATCCTGGAAGGCTCCGCCATGACCACCTACGCTGACGACGTCACCGCCATCGTGACCGACGCCTCCGGCGCCGTGGTGGCCACCGGCTCCAGCAACACCGCCGGCGCCAGCCACACCATCGACGTGGAGGTCGAGGCTTCCGGCACCTACACCGTCAAGCTCCAGGCCAACCGCGCCGGTCAGACCCCCATCGACTTTGACGCCACCGCCACGGTGGACTACGTCCTGCCCCTGGCCACCCCCGCCATCACCGCGCTCCAGAACCTGGATGGCGGCAAGGTGAAGGTCACCTGGGACAAGGTGCCTGAGGCCGAGAAGTACACCGTCACTCTGAACGGCGCCGAGGCCGGCACCGCCACCACCAACACCTTCCAGCTGGACTGCTCCTCCATGATCGGCCAGGAGATCACCGTCACCGTGTCCGCCACCCGCGGTACCGAGACCACCACCTCCGCCGAGATGAAGACCACTGTCACCGGCAAGTTCGCCGTTGCCTGGTCCACCAAGGTCTGGGGCATCTCCGTCAACCCCGACACCAACAACCTCTATGAGGGCAGCCTGAACGACGGCGGCGAGTCCGTCACTCTGGAGGCCAAGAACAACGGTGGTAAGATCAACGACGGCTCCTCCGCCGACGGTCTGCAGTTCTACTACACCACCATCGACGACAGCGACAACTTCACTCTGAAGGCCCACATCCACCTGGACAGCTGGACTTACTCCAACGGCCAGGAAGGCTTTGGTATGCTGATCCAGGACTCCATGCCCACCCACGTCGAGTACGGCCAGGGCAAGGAGGGCGGCTTCTACACCAACCAGTACTTCATGGGCGGCATCCGTATGTCCTACTTCTATGACACTGAGACCCAGACCCTGGGCGACAGCGTGGACAGCGGCTTCAAGAAGTGGAACGCCCGCCTGGGCTTCGGCGTCCGCCGCAAGCTGGGCCTGACCCCCGACAACATCGACCTCATCAACAACGGCGACGCCGCGACCCTGAACCTCTGGACCCGCACCGATGAGACCACCATGGCCAACGGCGGTCCTTCCTCCAAGGCCTTCGTCGTCTCCGGCGCCCAGGCCGGCGAGAGCAAGTCCAACGTTCTGGGTAACTGCACCAACGAGGGCGGCCCCGGCCAGCTCACCGGCACCCTCTACGGCGCTGAGTACACCACCGTCAACCGCCTCGTCGACTTCGACCTGGAGGTTGAGCGCAACAACACCGGTTACATCCTCCGCTACTACGACAAGGATGGCAACCTGGTTGGCGAGGACATCAACTACAACTCCCGCGACTCTCTGAGCCAGCTGGATCCCGACCACATCTACGCCGGCTTCTTCGTGGCTCGTAACGCGAAGATCACCGTCTCCAACGTCAGCCTGGAGACCCGCGATCCCTCCGAGGATCCCGCGCCTCTCGTGAAGCCCGCCACCAAGGTGTCCGCGAACTTCTCCGTGAATTCCCCCACCACCTCCAACACCGAGGACTTCACCCTTGACATGATCGCCACCGTGGACGGCACCGTGAGCATCCTGCAGAACAACACCAAGGTCGCCGACGTTGACATGAAGGCCAACGAGACCGTGAACTACCCCGTCACCCTGAAGGGCGAGGGTTCCGGCCGGAACTCCTTCAAGTTCACCTTCACCCCCGATCCCAGCCAGTTCGACGCCTGGAACGCCGAGCACCCGGACGACAAGAAGGTCCTGGGCAGCACCGAGGACATCCTGGCCGAGCTGCTGGTGACCTACCGCATCCGCTGGTCCGACATGAAGAACCTGTACGTCAGCCCCAACGGCGGCGCCGGCGGCCAGGGCACCAAGAAGAGCCCCATCAACATGGAGACCGCCGTCGCGGTCGCCCGTCCCGGCCAGACCATCGTGGTCATGCAGGGCACCTACAACTTCCGCTCCAGCGTTAAGATCAACAAGGGCATGGACGGCACCGCCGATCAGCCCATCCGTATGATCGCCGACCCCGAGGCCACCTCCCGTCCCGTGCTGGACTTCACCCACGTGGGTTCCGGCCTGGTCATTGGTGGTGACTACTGGTACGTCTACGGCATCGACGTGGTGAACTCCACCTCCGCCGGTGTCTCCGTGGGCGGCAACAACAACGTCATTGAGCAGGTCCACACCTACAATAACTACTCCGCCGGTATCTCCCTGGAGCGTTATGACGGCAACTGCCTGACCATTGACACCTGGCCCACCAACAACCTCATCAAGAACTGCACCTCCTGGAACAACGCCGACGCCCGTCACGAGGACGCTGACGGCTTCACCGCCAAGCTGACCTGCGGCGAGGGCAACGTGTTCGACGGTTGTATCGCCCACCACAACGCCGACGACGGCTGGGATATGTTCGCCAAGAGCGACACGGGCGTCATTGGTAACACCAAGCTCTACAACTGCGTGGCCTACAAGAACGGCTACCTGTTCGACTGGACCACCGGCGAGGAGTTCGTCTCCAGCGGCAACGGCAACGGCTTCAAGATGGGCGGCAACAGCATGCCCGGCGCCCACGAGCTGCACAACTCCTACTCCTTCTACAACAAGTCCAAGGGCATCGACTCCAACTCCGGCCTGAACATCGGGATCTATGACTCCATCAGCTACAACAACGGTCTGGATACCCGCGAGGTCGAGAACTGGAACGCCTACAACGTGGCGCTCTACACCTCCGGCACCGCCGCCACGGACTACACCGCGCAGAACATCATCTCCTTCAAGGACAACAACGTCAACGAGCTGAAGGTCGACAAGGCCCAGGCTGAGGACTCCCTGCCCCAGGCGGATCAGCTCTCCGGTCAGGGCACGCAGGATACGGCGAAGATGCGCAACGAGACCACCTACTACTGGGATGGCTCCAAGAGCGTCAACACCGCCGGCGCGACCATCACCGCCGACATGTTCAAGTCCCTGGAGTTCGTGAACTGCGACCAGTACAACGAGGGCGGCACCGTCGCCCGTGACGAGAACGGCAACCTGGATCTGGGCGACTTCCTCCAGCTGAACGACAAGGCTCCTGCCGACGTCGGTCCTGACGAGGTCACCACCGAGAAGACCGAGCCTCCCACGGTCGAGGAAGAGACCGGCGCTCCCATCGGCGGCACCACCGGTGCTGGCGGCGGCGGCGCTCCCAGCCGTGACTCCGACCGCGGCGAGACCACCACGCCTCCGTCCGATCAGCCCACCACGCCTCCCAGCTCCACCACCTACACCGACGTGGAAGCTGGCAGCTGGTATGAGGCCGGCGTGAGCTTCGTCACCGAGAAGGGTCTGTTCCAGGGTATGGGCAACGGCACCTTCGCCCCCAACTCCAACATGACCCGCGCCATGCTCATGACCGTCCTGGCCCGCCTGGCTGGTGAGTCCACCGATGGCGGCGCCACCTGGTACAGCAAGGCGATGGACTGGGCCGTGGCTCAGGGCATCTCTGACGGCACTATGCCCGACGGCAACATCACCCGCGAGCAGCTGGTGACCATGCTCTATCGGTACAGCAACAGCCCCGAGGTTGACGCTGCCATGGGTATGGCCGGCTACGTGGACGTGGCCAGCATCTCCGACTGGGCCCAGACCGCTATGCGGTGGGCGGTTCAGAACGGCATCCTCAACGGCAAGGACGGCGCCCGTCTCGATCCTCAGGGCACCGCCACCCGCGCTGAGGTCGCGACCCTGCTCGCCCGCTTCGTCGGCGAGGAGCAGTAAGTCAGCGCAAGCGACACTCTGACCCAAAGCAAGAAGGGACGGTCCCATTCGGGACCGTCCCTTTTTTGCCCGCTCTTCCCCTCGGGGGGATTTTGTGATATAATATCCGCGCTCGGTGTGCGGAGCACACCGAGCGCGGATATTATATCGATTTGATGCCGCCTTTGCTCCCGCCCTACGGGCGGAACCGCAAAGGATGTCCGCCCCCGCCGGGCGGGAGAGGAGGAACGAGCCGTGTGGAGAGATAAGCTGTCCGCCATCGGGCGGTATCTGCGGGAGGCCGGAAGATGGCTGGTCGTGGCCTGCCTGCTGGGCTGCCTGTGCGGCCTGCTGGGCGCCGGGTTCCACAAACTCATCGAGCTGGTCACCGAGCTGCGCCTTGCCCACCCCTGGCTGCTGCTCCTGCTCCCCCTGGGCGGCCTGCTCATTTTGGGACTCTATCAGCTGTGCAAGGTGAGCTTTGACGCGGGCACCAACCTCATCATCACCTCCGTCTCCGCGGGCGGGGATATCCCCGCCGCCCTGGCGCCCCTGATCGTGGTGGGTACCACGCTGTCCCACCTCCTGGGCGCCTCCGTGGGCCGGGAGGGCGCCGCGCTCCAGTTGGGCGGCAGCGTGGGGCACAACCTGGCGCTGGCCGTGGGGATGCGGGGCGAGAGTGTCCGCACCTGCGCCCTGTGCGGCATGGCCGCCTGCTTCTCCGCCATGTTCGGCACCCCCCTGGCCGCCACCGTCTTCGTGCTGGAGGTGGCCCGGGTGGGGGTGATCCGCTACGGCGCGCTGCTGCCCTGCCTGGCCGCCTCCTGCTGCGCCCACCTGGTCGCCCTTGGGCTGGGGGCGGAGCCGATGCGCTTCCCCGTGACCCTGCCCAGCCACCTGGAGGTCCTGGGCCTCGGCCGGGTGGCCGCCCTGGCCGCTCTGTGCGCCGGGGTGGGCATTCTGCTGTGCCTCGCTCTGGAGGAGGGCGGGCATTTTGCCCGGAAGTACCTCCCCAACCCCTATCTGCGCGTCGCCCTGGGCGGCGCGGTGATGGCCGCGCTGGTGCTGGGCCTGGGTCTCTACGACTACGCCGGGGCGGGCGCCCAGGTCATTCAGCGGGCGGTGGAGGGGCAGGCTCCCCCCTGGGCCTTCGCCGTGAAGCTGGCGCTCACCGCCCTGTGCGTGGCGGCGGGCTTCCGGGGCGGCGAGATCGTCCCCACCCTCTTTGTGGGCGCCACCTTCGGCTGTGTCGCCGCCCCGCTGCTGGGGATGGAGCCGTCCCTGGGCGCGGCGGTTGGGATGGTCGCCCTCTTCTGCGCGGCGGTGAACTGCCCCCTGGCCTCCCTGCTCCTGGCCGCCGAGCTGTTTACCCCCGCCGACCTGACCCCCTTCGCCGTGGCGGTGGCGGTGGCCTATGTGCTCTCCGGCTACTTCAGCCTGTACAGCAGCCAGACGATCCAGTTTTCCAAGGTGGGCGACCACCCGTTGAAGTGATAGGTACCGTGGGAGAAAGGGGGCGGGGGCGGTGATCGTCTTCGATCTGGAGTGGAACAGCGGCCTCTACGACCGCATTCGCCTGGATGAGATTTTGCAGATCGGCGCGGTGAAGGTGCGCCAGCCCGGCGGGCCTATCGTCGACGCCTTCAACGCCTACATCCGCCCCCAGGTGCACAAGCGGTACTCCCCCGCCGCCGCCGCGCTGCCCGACCTGGCGCTGTCCCAGGCCGCCCAGCTGGACTTTCCCGCCGCCCTGGAGGCCTTTTTGGACTGGTGCGGGGAGGATGCGGTCTTCGGCACCTGGGGCAGCGGCGACCTCACCGCCCTGCGGCAAAATCAGACCTACTGGAAGCTCCCCGACCGCCTGCCCAAGACCTACGTGGACCTCCAGCTGGCCTTTGGCCGGGCGCTGGGGTGCGGGGACAACCTGTCGTTGGAATGGGCCGCCCAGTACGTGGGCGCGCCGGACATCTTCGACCCCCACAACGCCCTCTACGACGCGGTGTACACCTGGATGGCCGGGCGGCTGCTCACCGCGGAGGAGCTGGAGGGCGCCGTCCGGGAGCCGGGGGTGGGGGGCAAGGTGAAAAACACCCTGCCCCGGCGGGCGAACCCCTGGCAGGGTCCCTTTGAGAGCCTGGACCGGGCGCTGAACAACCGGGGCTGCCGAAAGATGGTCTGCCCCCGGTGCGGCGCGGCCCAGCGGGTGACCCAGTGGCACCGGGGGGAGGACGGCAGCTATTACAGCCGCCTGTCCTGCGTCCAGTGCGGCCGGGGGTACGTGCTGCGCCTGGAGCTGACCAAGGACAGGAAAAAGCGCCTCTGGGCCAACGCCACCGTGGGCCGGGCCAACGGCCAGCGGGGCGCGGCCTACGACCTGGCCGCCCAGACGCCGCCCATCCCCTGCAAGGGTCAGCGCCGCCGCCGCAGGAGCCGCCGGCCCAAGGCGGCGGAAAACCGGGCGGAGGCCGCCGTATAAGAAGACAGGAAGCACAGCCCACGCCGGGCGACCGGCGTGGGCTGTGCCTTTTTTGCGCCCGGAGGCATAGAGTGGGGTAGGCGGCTTGGAAAGGAGGCGCTGGGCATGGCCTATTCGGACACAGAACTGCTGGCGCGGCTCATCCAGTGCGAAGCCGGCGGCGAGGGGCAGACGGGGATGGAGGCGGTGGCCAGCGTGGTGATGAACCGGGTGCGTACCACCGTGGGGGAGTACGGCCGGCTGGAGACCATCTCCCAGATCATCCTCCAGCCCTACCAGTTCACCTGCGCCATGGAGACGGTGGGAGGGGCGTATAACCCCCAGAACATCTACAATATGCGCCCGGAGGCCCAGCACTACGCCATCGCGGAGTGGGCCATCGCCGGCGGCCGGCTCAGCGGCCTGGGGCAGGCGCTGTGGTTTTTCAACCCCTACGACCCCAACTGCCGGCCCAGCTTCCCCTCCGAGGTGGGCGCCTTCGCCCTGCGGGTGGGAAACCACTGCTTCTACGACCCCACAGACGCCTACGCCGATACATAGCGCAGTCGGCAGAAAGGAGCGTTTTGCCAATGCCCATCTTACTGGAGGGTCTGCAAAGGATCCGGGAAGGGTCGGAGCAGACCGGCAACCAGATCAACACCCCGCCGCCGGCGGACGACGGCGTCATGGACTCCCCCGGACTCCAGGGTTCTTTCCAGCAGCTGCTGGCGGAGAACCTGGGGCACTACGTCCAGATCGACTTTCTGGTGGGGTTGCAGACGCTGGTGCGCCGCAGCGGGATCGTCTACGCCGTAGGCCGCAGTTTCGTGGTGCTCTACGACGAGACCAACCAGAACTTTGTCATGTGCGACGTGTTCTCCGCCAAATTCGTGGCCTTCTTCGCCACCCGGCCTGCGCCGGGGGTGCTGCCCAACAACCCCATGGGGATCATGCAGGTGGACGCCAAGGGCAACCTGTGGCCGGTGGAGACCATGGAAGGGCCTACCACGGCGCCCCACCGGCCCCACTCCGCCCTCCAGCAGTTGGTGCGCGCCCAGGAGCAGGCGCTTCACTCCGCCCGGCGGCTGGCCCAGGCGGAGTGGCGGCAGACGGGGGCGGCCCAGCCGGAGCGGATGCCGGAGTCGGAGGCCGGGCCGGGGTGGGTGACCCTCACCGGCCGCGGCCTGGACCAGAGCCAGGCGGAGTAAAAACCGGGCGGCCCCAGCGGGGCCGCCCGGTTTGCCTGCGTAGCGATCAGAGAACTTTGGACAAAAAGAGCTTGGTGCGCTCCTCCCGGGGGTTGGCGAAAAAGGCGTGAGGCTCGTTCTCCTCCAGGATCTTCCCCCCGTCCATGAAGAGGATGCGGCTGCCCACCTCCCGGGCAAAGCCCATCTCGTGGGTGACCACCACCATGGTCATCCCCTCCTGGGCCAGCTCCTTCATCACGTCCAGCACCTCCCCCACCATCTCCGGGTCCAGGGCGGAGGTGGGTTCGTCGAAGAGCATGAGCTTGGGGCGCATGGCCAGCGCCCGGACGATGGCGATGCGCTGTTTCTGCCCGCCGGAGAGCTGGGCGGGGTAGGCGTCGATCTTCTCCTCCAGGCCCACCCGGCGCAGGAGGGTGACGGCGGTCTCGTCCGCCTCGTCCTGGCCCATGAGCTTGGTGCGCACGGGGGCGAGGGTGATGTTCCGGCGGATGGTCATGTTGGGGAAGAGGTTGAAGTGCTGGAAGACCATGCCCATCTGCCGCCGGACGGCGTTGATGTCCGTCTTGGGGTCGGTGATGACCGTGCCCTCAAAGGTGATGGTCCCGGCGGTGGGTTCCTCCAGGAGGTTCAGGCAGCGCAGGAAGGTGGACTTGCCCGAGCCGGAGGGGCCAATGACCACCACCTTCTCCCCCGGGGCGATGTGCTGGTCGATGTCGTCCAGCACCAGATGGTCGCCGAAGGACTTGGAGAGGTGTTTAACGTCGATCACTTTGACGCAGCCTCCTTTCCAGCTTGCCCTGGAGCCAGGTGAGGAAAATGCAGATCACCAGGTACAAAAACGCGGCGCCCAGATAGGGCATCATGGGGTCGTAGGTGTTGGTGATGACCACCTGGGCGAAGTAGACAAGCTCCTTGCCGCCGATGACGGAGATGAGGGAGGTGTCCTTGAAGAGGATGATGAACTCGTTGCCCAGGGCGGGGAGGACGTTTTTGAACGCCTGGGGAATGACGATGTAGCGCATGGTGTCCAGGTAGTTCAGGCCCAGGGACCGGCCGGCCTCCGGCTGGCCCACGTCCACGCCCATGAGTCCTCCGCGTATAATTTCAGCGACATATGCCCCGGAGTTGATACCCAAGGCCAGCACGCCCACCATGGTCTTGTTCCGGCTGGAGGCGAAGATGACCATGCCCATGATGAGGAACTGCACCACCATGGGGGTGCCCCGGATCACGGTGGTGTAGATCTTGCAGATGATGTTGAGCACGCCCAGCACCGGGTTGTGCCGGCCGGGGCGCTGCTGGGTGTGGGCGGTGCGGACGATGCCCACCAGCAGGCCCAGAACGATGCCCAGCATCAGGGCCAGCACGGTGAGGATCAGCGTCTGCTCCAGCCCGCGCAGGTAGAGCTTCCAGCGGTCGGCCACCAGGAA